>NZ_JBHXKE010000042.1:0-45768 GCF_042722765.1 Kitasatospora sp. NPDC058406 | reverse complement strand
GGTGCGACGGGCGGCGGAGCACCGGCGTCGGCGGTCAGCGGGGCGGCGGGCCCGGCGGGGGGGGCCGGGCGGGGCGGGGGGGGGGGCCGGGTGGTGCGCCGGCGGGCCGGGCCGGGGCCGGGCCGGGTGGGCGGCGGGCACGGGGGAGCCGACCGGCCACCCGGAGTCTTCGGGTGGAGCTGGGTACTGCGGCGGAACGGGTCACGCGGGTGGAACGGGTGGTGCCGGGTGGGGCGGTCCGGATGGGCGGCGAGCCCGGGGGGATTCGCTCACCGCCCACCCGGAGTTCTGGGTCACCTCTCGGACGAGGCGTCGTCGGACCGGGTGTCGACCTTGTCGTCGGGTCGGCTGTCGGGTCGGCTGTCGGGGTCGGGTGTCGGACGGCCGGTGGCGGACCGGTCGGCCGGCGCGGACGCGGCCGTGGACGGGCCGCCCGGTGCGCCCGTGGACGGCGGGAGCGGTGCGGTCACGGGCGGGGTCACCGCGCCCGCGTCCGCCCTGCCCGTGTCGTTCCCCCCACCGGTACCACCGGCACCACCGTTGCCGCTGCCGCTGCCGCTGCCGGCACTGCCCCCGCGACCGTCCCCGGAACCTCCCGAGCCGCCCGAGCGGCCGCCGCGGTCGCGGTCGTCGTCGGAGCCCTTGCCGGATCCGTTCCCGCCGGGCTGCGGACGCGAGGAGGAGTTGCCCCGGCGATCGTCCTCCGACTTCCGGAGCACGTCCGCGCAGTAGGCCTCCACCTTCTCCGGCCCGCCCGCCGCCGCGATGAGCGCGTCGAACTGCGGGTCCTTGACCAGCTGACGCGGCCGCTCGCCCTTGCCCGCCCGGTCCGTGAAGCGCTTGCAGAGGGCGGCCGACACGCCCTGACCCGGCAGGCCCCGGCCCTCCGCGTCCGGCGAGGCCGACGTACCCGGAACCGCAGGACGGCCGGCCCCGGCGGACGGGCCGAAGGCGGTGGGGCCTTCGGACGGGACGCCGGAGGAGGTGCCGGACGACCCCGCGGACGAACCTGCGGACGACCCGGCGGAGGGGGCTGCGGAGGATCCGGCCGACGACCCGGCGGACGGACCCGCGGTGAGCGGCACGGGCGACGGCGTACCGGTCGCCGCTCCGGGCCGCACCGCCGAGGAGGACGACGGGCCCGCGCCGGTCGGCGCGACCGGACTGCGGCGCGGCTCGTCCGCGCCGCCGCCCAGCGCCGACGGCAGGTTGCCCGTGCCCGCCGCGACCGCGACCCCGCCGAGCGCCGTGGCGCCGAGCACGACGGCAGCGGCCTTCGTACTGAAGGCCCTCGTCAGCGCGGCGGTCGCCATCGTTCGTCTCCGGACGGGTGCGGGTACGGCAGGTGCGGCGGGCACTGCCGGAACAGGTGCGAGACGGGCCTCCCGGAACGCGGCCAGGGCCGCGGCCTCCCCGGCCAGTTCACCCTGCGTCGCCGGAGCCGCCGCAGCGGCGAGCACGCGGGCGACCTGCCCCGTCCGCCCGTCCTCGGGCGGCCTGGGGCCGGTGCGCGCGGTTCCGCCGTCCGGTCCGGTGAGCGAGGCGCCCTGCCCGGCCGACGGGCCTCCCACGGCACCGGAGAGCAGCTGCTCGGCGGTGTCACGGTCGATCCGACGGGGTCGGTTGGTGCTCATCTCATGTCCTTCAGCGTCGCGGCCCGGCGTTCTGTCACACCCTGCGGAGAACTTTTTTCGACCGGCGTCCCGGCGCCCTCCCGGACAGCCCTGCCGGTGCCCCCGCCCGTCCGGGCGGCGGGGATCCCCGGTCCGGCCGGCCCCGGCACGAAGGGCTGCTCCAGCAGCTTGGCGAGCCGCCGCAGCCCCCGGTGCGCGGCCATCCGGACGCTGCCCGACCGCTTGCCCAGGACCCGGGCGGCGCTCTCGGCGTCCAGTTCCATCACCACCCGGAGCATCACGGCTTCGGCCTGGTCCCGCGGCAGGCGGGCGATCAGCGCCAGAGCGTCCGAGGTGCCGACCGCGGTGAGGGCCGCACCGGCGGTGTCGTCCCCTGCGGCGAGCTCGGCCAGGTACTCGAACGGCAGGTCCGCGACCGGCCGGCGGCGCCGGGACCGCAGGTGGTCCAGCGCCCGGTTGCGCGCGATGGTGGCGGCCCACCCCCGGAAGCCGTCCCCGTCGCCGGAGAACGAGCGCAGGTCCCGGGCGATCTGCAGCCAGGCCTCGGAGGCGATGTCCTCGGCGTCCTGGGCGCCCTCGGGCCGACCGCCGACCAGCACGCCCAGGTAGCGGAGCAGACCCGGCTGAACGCTTCGGAACAACAGCCGGTAGGCCTCCTCGTCCCCGTCCTGCGCGGCCCGTACGGCCTCGGTCAGATCCACGGGGGAGGTGGCCGCGCGCGCGGGCGGGCCGGGCGGCGGGCCTGACGTCGTCACCGGGACGGACCGGCCGACGTGCCTGTCGGTGCCCGCTCCGGGGCGTTCTGCACTCTGCACCCGCCACATCATGCGCCATCCGGGCGAACAGCCGGCCGTGGCGGAGTCGGACCGTTACGCGGGGCCCGGGGAACGGGCGGGCACGGGTCCGGCGGGCGGTCCGTGACCGCGGCCGGGGGCGCCGGTCTGCCGGACCAAAGACATCCGGCCTTCGGGTCGAAGGTCCTGCCGCCCGCTGGCCTTGGCCCGCAGCGGTCGAAGCGGCCTCCTGCCTATGTTGTCAGTGGACGATCCATTCGGCCGGCCTCTCCCCGGCCCTCGGATCCCGGCCTTCGGATCCGGCCTCCGAACCCGGCGGCCGGCCCCGGCCGCCCGCTTCGGGCGGCCCGAGTCCGGCAGCCCGCACCCGCCCACCGCGCCGCCACCCCCTTCGCCCCGGCCGCCCTCCCCGGCCGCCGAGCCCCGCCTCCCCGGCCGCCGAGCCCTGCCTCCCCGCTGCGGCCCCCGCCGGAGTCCCGGCCCCTTCCGCCTCCCCACCGGCACCACCCGCCCGCCCGACACGACCGTTCAGGACCCGCCATGACGACCGCCCACGAGCTCTACGAGCGCGGGCTGCGCGACCACCTCGCCCCCGCCCTCCGCCTCCTCGGTCTCACCGGACGGCTCCGGACCTTCAGCCTCCCCGACGAGACCCACTGGGCGCTGCTCGGCCTGGTCGAGCAGCGGACCGAGGACCGGCTCCGCTACACCTTCGACCTGAGCCTGGTCGGCCGCGCCGACTGGGCCGGGGCCGCCTTCCCCGGCCCGCGTCCGGACCCGCGCGCCGTCTACGGCATCGAGGTCTGGCGGGCCCGGATCGGCGAGCTGATGCCGGTCGGCGAGGACGTCTGGTGGGAGGTGCTGCCCGGGCCGCGCTGGCGGGTCGCGCTGGACGACTCGGTGGCCGCCGTCCGGCACTACGGCCTTCCCGAGCTGCGCCGCCGTGCCGAGCGCGACCGGGGCGGCGAAGTCGGCGAGACCTACCTCTCCCCCGCCGAACTGGAGCAGGTCAACGCGACCCTGCTGACGGTCGCGGTCGCCCGGATCCAGCGCGCCGAGCTGGTCGACAAGGCACTCGTGCTCACGGGCGCGTGGACGAGGGCAGACGCGGCCGCCCGGACCGTCCTGCGGGGCGTCGCCCGGGGGTTCCTCTCGGCGGAGGACGAGCGCTTCCGCACCGTCCGCTGCCAGGACACGCTCGGGCGGCCGCTCTGGGACTTCGGCCCGGGCCTCGACCGGGGCACGGGCGGCGACGGGCGCCACCCGGAGCGGTGAGCCGACTCCCGCGCCGGTGAACAGCCCCGAAGGCAGCCTGCCGGTCGGCGCGGAGCCTCCGTCCGACCGCGGGGACCCGTCCCGCCGTCCCGTACTCCGGCCCGTCACTCTCGTCGATCACACCCCATCTGACGCCCCATCAGGCATACGATCGTCCGAACATCAGAGGAACCATCCGGACCCCCTGAGAGTCCATAGATAACGAGGGGGTAACGAGCCCCCGTTCGGGAAACGGGGAGCCAATGAGCCGGGCACACGCGCAGACCACCACCGAGGACCGCACCCTGGTCTGGGACGGCTGCCTCAACGTCCGCGACCTGGGCGGCCTCCGCACCACGACCGGCGCCCGCACCACCCGCCGCTCGATCACCCGGGCCGACAACCTGGACCGGCTCACCGCCGAGGGCTGGGACGCCCTCCTCGACCACGGCGTCCGCACCGTCGTCGACCTGCGCAACATCGAGGAGTACAAACCGCTCCTCCCGCTCCCGGAGGGCGTCGAGCTGATCCGCGTACCGCTGGACGAACTCGCCGGCCCCGCCTGGTGGGAGGCGTACGGACACCTCGACGGCACCCCCCTGGCGCTGCGCCCCTACCTGGACCACTGCCCGCACGCCGCAGCCGAGTTGATCACCACGATCGCCGGCGCCCGCCCCGGCGGCCTCGTCGTGCACTGCGGCGCCGGCCGCGACCGGACCGGCCTGGCCGCCCTGCTGCTGCTCGCCCTGGCCGGCGTCGAGCCCGCCGAGATCGTCACCGACTACCTGCTGAGCGCGCCCAACGTCCGCCCGCTGTACGGCATGCTCGGCCTCCCGGACCAGTACCGCCGCATCGACGCGGTGCTCGCCGAAGCCGGCACCACCGCCGAGGACGCCCTGCACGCCACTCTCGACGACTTCGACCCCGTGCCGTACCTGCTGGCCGCAGGCGTCGACCCGTCCGACCTCACCGCCGCCCGGGACCGTCTGATCACCATCTGAATCTGACGCCCCGCCATCCCGGCCTGCTCTACCAGAGCCTGTCGATCTCACCGGGGTAGAGGCCGATCCGGGCACCGGCAAAGTCCGCCCGGTGCCGCCGGGCGCGCCCGGTCAGGAACGCCGCCATGGTCAGCTTGTCGAACCCCTCCCGATCGCTCGGGAAGGGCCGCTCGACCGTCCCGCCGACCAGCACCGCACCCGGGAGCAGCTCCCAGCCCGCCCCCTCGTAGAAGGTCCGGAGCTCCCGGTCGCAGGTGAAGAGCCCGAGATCCGCGCCGCTCTCCTCGATCGCCGCACGGGCCGCGACCACCAGTCGCCGCCCGTACCCGCGACCCCGCAGGGCCCGGTCGGTGACCACCGCACTCAGCCCGCTCGCCGCGTACGTCCGACCGGCGTGGTCCAGCGACTTGGAGAGCACGTCGAGCGCGGCCACCACCCGGTCGCCGTCCAGCAGCAGCATCGACCGCGGACGCAACACCGGGTCGTGCACCGGCTCGGCCGACGGGCCGGGCGGCCCGGGCCAGACCTGGTCCTGCAACTCGGCCACCTGGAGCTTCAGTTCGCGAGGCACCTCGGCCTCCGCCAGAGTGACCGTCCGCATCACCGCTCCTCCGATCGACCGGCCCGGACGCCGCTCTGGCAGACTCCGGGCGTGATTCTCCGCACCGCGACCCGCCAGGACCTGCCCGCCGTCATCGCCCTCCTCGTCGACGAGGAGGGCGTGACCGACCCTGCCGAGGTCCGGGTCGACGAAGCCTACGCCCGCGCCTTCGCGGAGGTGGACGCCGACGCCCGCAACGAGATGCTGGTGCTCGACGAGGGCGACGGCACGGTGATCGGCTACCTCCAGCTGACCTACATCCCCGGCCTCGGCCGGGGCGGCGCGGAACGCGCACTGATCGAGGGCGTCCGGGTGCGGGCCGACCGGCGGGGTGCGGGCCTCGGACACGAGCTGTTGACCGAGGCGGTCGCCCGGGCCCGCGCGCGCGGCTGCACCCTCGTCCAGCTGACCAGCGACAAGCGCCGCACCGGGGCGCACCGGTTCTATGCCTCGCTCGGCTTCGAACGCAGCCACGACGGGTTCAAGCTGGCCCTCTGAGCGGCGAGTTGCGCCCCTCGCGCCCCGTCGCCGAGCCATGGCCGGGTCCGCGACCGGCCCCGATAATCGTTCGCGGCCGACCGGCGCCGCCGACGATACTGCCCGACATGGTGCACTTCTCCGACTTCGACACCCGCAACTACCCCACCGTGGACGTCAGGACCGGCTACGCCCAGTGGGTGGCCACGTACGAGCAGACCGTCGAGGACGCGATGGACCTCGCCGTACTCGACCGCCTCACCACTCCGGCCTGGCCGGAGGTCGGCCGCGCGGCCGACCTCGGCTGCGGCACCGGCCGCACGGGCGCCTGGCTGCGCGCCCGGGCCACGGACGGCCTGGTGCTCGACGGGGTGGACCTCACCCCCGAGATGCTCGCGGCGGCCCGGGAGCGGGGCGCCCACGACAGCCTCACCGAGGGCGACGTCGCCGCCACCGGCCTGGCGGAGGGCGGGTACGACCTGGTCATCTCCTCGCTGATCGACGAGCACCTCGCCGACCTCGGCCCGTACTACCGCGAGGCCTGGCGGCTGGCCCGTCCGGGCGGCCGCTGCGTGCTGGTGGGCCTGCACCCGTACTTCATCATGGCGGCCGGCATGCCGACCCACTTCACCGGTGAGGGCGGCGCCGACATCGCCATCACCACCCACGTCCACCTGGTGTCGGACCACCTCACCGCCGGCCTGGCGGCCGGCTGGACGCTGGTCGAGATGGCGGAGGCGGTCGTGGACGACGAGTGGATCGCGCTCAAGCCGAAGTGGGAGAAGTACCGCAGCCACCCGGTCTCGGCGGCGTACGTCTGGGAGAAGCGGGCCTGAGTCCCGGCGGAACCGGCGGGCGGGCAGCCGGGGCACACGGGCCGAGCAAGGTAGGTAGGCAGGTAGGACAGGTAGGACAGGTAGGACAGGTAGGCAGGCAGGTCGGGGAGACGGTCGGAGGACACAACTCGCAGGATCGTCAACCATCGGTTGACGATCCTGCAACGACAACCTAAGGTTGACGCTATGGAGAATCCGATCGTTCCCAAGACCACTCCGCTGCGTCTCGACGACCTGATCGACGCGATCAAGAAGATCCACACCGACGCGCTCGACCAGCTCGCCGACGCGGTCATCGCCGCCGACCACCTCGACGAGCTGGCCGACCACCTCATCGGCCACTTCGTCGACCAGGCCCGTCGCTCCGGGGCCTCCTGGACCGACATCGGCCACAGCATGGGCGTCAGCAAGCAGGCCGCCCAGAAGCGCTTCGTCCCCAAGGACCCGGCCACCCCCGCCGACCTCGACCCGAGCCAGGGATTCGGCCGGTTCACCGACCGGGCCCGCAAGGTCGTGATGGCGTCCCAGGAGGAGGCCCGTCGGGCCGGCAACGCCGAGATCGGTGCCGGACACCTGCTGCTCGGCCTGCTCGCCGAACCGGACGGCCTGGCCGTCCGGGCCCTCGCCGGCCAGGGCATCACCCCGGAGGCCGTCCGGACCGCGACGGCGGCGGTGCTGCCGGCCGCCGCCGCCGAGGTGCCGGCGCTCATCCCGTACGACGCCCAGGGCAAGAAGGCGCTGGAACTGACGTTCCGCGAAGCGCTGAAGCTCGGTCACAACTACGTCGGCACCGAGCACATCCTGCTGGCGCTGCTGGAGCTGGAGAACGGCGCCGGCGTGCTCAACGACCTCGGTGTCGGGAAGCCGGAGACCGAGGCCTTCATCACCGACCTCCTCGCCGCGTTCATCGCGTCGAGCGCCACCGACCAGGGGTGACCGGAGCGTTCCGGGGCCCCGGGACAGGCGGGGCCCCGGAACCCCCGGTGCGCGGACTCAGAATCCCGACACGTGGGTGGTGATGATCCGCACGCGCCCGTCGGCCGCCGCCTCCACCGCCGCGCGGAGGCGCAACGACCGCGCCGGACCGAGCAGTTCGAGCGCCTCCTCGTCGTCGGCCCAGCGGTGGTCGTCCAGTTCACCGGCCGGGACGGTCACGGGGGTGCCGTCCGGGACGGTGCCGAAGTCGAAGAGGAAGTGCTGGGCCGGGTGGTCGAGTTCGTCCGATGCGTGGGTCCAGGAGATGGCCAGCAGGTCACCGGCCCGGCGGACGATCCCGGTCTCCTCCTCCAGCTCACGGGCCGCGCACTCGACCGGCCCCTCACCGAGGTCGATCGTCCCGCCCGGGAACTGCCAGTACTCCCGGTACCCGGCCTTGACGATCAGGATCCGTCCGGACTCGTCCCGCAGGACGCACCCCGCCGCCGCGTAGATCCGGGGCAGTGACGCCAACCACTCTTCACGGGACTTCAACGGCTCGGCCGCCACGGCGGACCTCCTCCGGCTCAGGGGACGACTGCGCCCACTCTGCCATCCCGCCCCGCCGCAGGCAGCCTCAGACCGTCACGGGCGTTCGCGGACGCGGTCGGAGACGAGGCCGGCGGGAGCGGCCGGCAGGCGTGGCCGGCGGGAGCGGGCCTCGGGGGTCCGCGGTGGCCCGCCGTGGCCCGGAGCGCCGTTGCGGGTCAGCTCCGGGCCACGAGGTGCTCCACCAGGCGGTCGAAGCTGGAGTTGAGGCCCGCCTCGGCCTCCGGGCCGAGGTACATCTCCGGGACGTCGCGCTGCTGCATGACCACCTTGGTGCGGCCTTCGCCCAGGTCGACGAAGGTGAGGCTGCCCGTCATCCCGATGCCGTCCTCGACGAACTCCAGCAGCTCGCCCTCCCGGATCGCCGTGATCGTGCCCCGGACCGGGTAGCGGTCGCCCGTCTCCTCGATCACCATCGTGCTGTCGAACCGCCCGCCGACCTTCGGCTCGATGGTCACGGTGTCCAGCGGCACGTGGGTGCCGACCGGACCCCAGAAGCGGACGAACTGCTCGGGCTCGACGTACGCCCGGAAGACGTCCGCCGGGGTGGCGGGCAGCTCGCGGATGATGGTCAGCTCGCCCAGGTTCTCGCTCATGTCGTTTCCTCTGCTGTGTTCCGCCGCGTTGTGCGGCTCGGTGTCGCGCTCTCGAAGGGGTAGACCGGACCACCGCACGGAACTCATCGCTCCTCGGCGAACTTCTTCGAGAATTTTCGGGAATCCTCCCGACCGGCCGATGAGCCGGGAGCGCAGCACCGGTCTCACCTACGTGAACACCCGACCCAGCACCGGACCCACGGCCGGACCGACCACCACGCGCCAGGTCACCTGTGACCTCGGCGCCCTGCCCGCCCCCGACCTCGCCGTCGTGGACGCCCTCGCCCGGCTCCGGCTCGCCGCCGCCCGGCAGGGCGTCGGTCTGTCCCTGCGGAACGCGAGCGGCCCTCTGCGGGAACTGCTCGCGTTCAGCGGGCTGGCCGCCGTCCTCCCCACCCAGGCACCTACCGACGCCCCCGGGACCACGGAGGCCACGGAAGCCGTGACCGCCACGGCCCCGCCCGGCGACCTCCCGTTCCTGGTCCCCGACCGGCTGCCCGGCCCGATCCCCGAACCGCAGCCCGGGCAGCTGACGGATCTGCCGCCGTGGCTACCGCCCGATCTCCCCGCCGATCTCCTGGCCGATCTCCTGACCGGCCTCCAGCCGGGGCGGCAGGCCGAACAGCGGGAAGAGCGTGTCGGTGTCGAGGAAGTTGGTGAGCCCCGCGATCCGGCCCGCTGAAACGTCCAGCACGATCAGTGCCCACGGCTCGTGGCCGCCCTCCGGGCTCGGCCGGTACTGCCCGAAGGCCGGGCTGCCGTTGGCCACCACCGGCACCAGCCGGGAGCCCCGGCAGCCGTGGCCCGGGCCGAGCATCCACTCGCGGATGTCCGTGTGCCCGGTCAGCCACAGCGCGTACGGCGGCATGTTGAGCGTGACGTCCTCGTGCAGCAGCGCGGCCAGCCCGTCCATGTCGTAGGCCTCGAAGGCGCTGACGTACCGGGCGAGCAGCGCGCGGTGGTCCTCGTCCAGCACGGGCGCCGGGCGGGCGGCGGCGGTGTCGGCGGCGAGGGTGGCGCGCGCCCGCTGGAGCGCGCTGTTCACCGAGGCGACGGTCACGCCGAGCAGTTCGGCGACCTCGCCGGCCTTCCAGGCGAGCACCTCGCGCAGGATCAGCACCGCCCGCTGGCGGGGCGCCAGCCGCTGGAGCACGGCGACGAAGGCCAGCCGCACCGACTCCCGCTGGGCGGCCACCTCGGCCGGGTCCCCGGTCTCGGGCACCACCCGGCCGTCCGGCGCCGGGCCGATCCAGGTGACCTCGGGCAGCTGGGCATCGGTCGCGGTGGCCACGGTGGACGGGCCGGCCAGGTCCATCGGACGGGCCCGGCCGTTGCGGCCGTTCAGCGCGTCGAAGCAGACGTTGGTGGCGATCCGGTACAGCCACGACCGCAGGGCCGCCCGGCCCTCGAAACCCCGGTACCCGCGCCAGGCCCGGACCATGGTCTCCTGCACCGCGTCCTCGGCCTCGAAGACGGAGCCGAGCATGCGGTAGCAGTATCCGGTCAGCTCCGTCCGGTGCCGCTCCAGCTGGAGCTCGACCGGCTCCTCCGTCATCAGGTCGGCCATCGCCCTGCCCCCGTCCCACACCGTTTCCGGCCCTGCCGGTGATCGGCACGAACGTATCGCAGACCACCGACACCGGCCGTCGCGACCGGGGCGTCGACGGCTCCGGCCTCGCCGACGCTTCGGTCGCCCACCCCGAACGGACGGCGGCGGGGCGGGAGCCGTCGTGCGGCTCCCGCCCCGGTGGAGGACGGAACGGCCGACGAACCGACGCACGGTCCGCATCCGGCCGGCCCGTGACCGGCGCGCGCGGCCGAACGCGATCAGCGCGCGATCAGTGCGCGATCAGTGCGCGATCAGTGCGCCGAGTGCTTCTCGGCCCCACGGTGCCGGTGGCCCTTGAGCTCGGCGTGCTGCGCGGGTGCGGATTGCACGGACCCCGTCCGGATGTCCCGGCCGCCGTGCCGGAAGGCCGCGTCACCTCCGTACGCGCCGCCGGCTCCCGCCGCGGCGCCGGTGCGCGGGCTCGGTGGGGACGTCATCGGGGTCGTCGCCATGCCCCGGCGTTCCAGCAGCTCCTGGGTTCCCCTGCGGAGCTTGTCGGTGCTGCCCGGTGTTCGCTTGGTCATCGTCGGCCTCCCATCGGCGGTGGCCGGCCGGGTGTCGGCCGGAGGGACCGCACGGGCGTTATGTCCCGATTATGGCCGAGTTACACCTGGGAGTTCGTTCCGGTGTCCGGGCGGGGAACCGTCGGCACCGCCCCCCGGCGGCGGACCCTGAACCGCACACCCCGCACCACCGCCTCAGCCCATCACCTCGTGGACGTAGCACCAACGCCAGTCCTCACCCGGCTCGTACGAGCGGATCACCGGGTGGGAACTGTTGTGGAAGTGCGAGGTGGCGTGGCGCTGCGGCGAGAAGTCGCAGCAGCCGATGTGGCCGCAGTCCAGGCAGACCCGCAGATGCACCCAGTCCCGACGGCCCTCGGCGAGACAGTCGGAGCAGCCGTCCGCGGGCGGGAGGGGCGCGATGTCCCGGGGTGCGGCGGCGAGGTCTTCGCAGGCACTCATGGACGCAGAGTAGTGACGACCGCCCCGGACCGCGCCCCGAGACACGCTGCACTCCGCACCCGCCCCGCCCCGCCGCAGACCGCCCCGGACACGGACACGGACCGCCGGCCGGTCCGCCACCCACCCGGCCCCGCCTCCCACACCGGACCACGCCCGGCACCCCCGCCCGGCGGCCGACCCCGGCGTGGGAGCATGCCAACCGTGGTGGACGTGACGGGGAGAACGAACAGCGACACCGGTGGCACCCCCACCGCCGAGGGGGCCGACCAGGCGCCGACGAGCAGCGCCGGGGCCCCGCCCGACCTTCCGGGCATCGCGGGCACCGGCCGGGTCCGGCAGCCCGTGGCGCTGATCCGTCTGCTCGTCGGCCTGGGCGCGATCACCCTCACCCTCCTGCTCGCCGACTACGCCCGCGCGACCACCGGCGGCATCGCCGCCGACGTCGCCCAGGTCGCCGAGCTGGTACCGCCCCCGCTCGCCGGCATCGCCGCCGGACTCACCACCGCCGCCCTCCTGCTGGTCCCCGCCTACTCGGCGACCCGGCGGCTGCTCGGTGCGGTGCCCGACCGCCGGCACGTCCTCCAGCACCTCGCCGACGGTCTGCTGGCCGCCGTCCTCGCGTACGGCGTCTCGCTCGTCATCGATCTCTGGATCGACGGCCCCGCCCCGTTCTCCCTGGTCTCCGCGCTGACCCAGCCCCTGCCCGGCGACGCCCTCGCCCGCACCGAACCGGTGTACGGCTACCTCGCTCCCGTCCTCGCCTTCCTCACCGCGTCCGGAGCGCGCGAACGACGGGTGCCCCGAGCCGTCCTCACCCTCTCCGGACTCGCCGGGCTCGCCGGCGGCTTCGCCACCCCGATCGCCCTGCTGCTCGGACTGCTGATCGGCTGGACGGCCGCCCACGGCACCCGCTACGCCGTCGGCACCCCGGACCCCCGGCCCCGGCCGGCGCAGCTCCTGCACACCCTGCGCGAGGCGGGCCTGCGCCCGGTCGCCGCCGTCCCGGCCGGCCCCGACCGCTACCTCGTCCACCAGGAGGCCGGCCGCCCCGACCTCGACGTCCAGGTGCTCGACCGGCAGGCGGTCACCGCCGCCCTGGTGCAACGGGCCTGGCGCCGGCTGCGCCTGCGCACCGCCCCGCACCCGCGGGCGCTGCGCTCGCTCCGCACCGGCCTGGAACACGAGGCACTGGTCTCGTACGCGGCCGTCGCCGCCGGGGTCCGCACCTGCCGGATCGCCGCCACCGCCGAACTCGGCCGGGACACCGCACTCGTCGCGTACGAGCGTCTGCCCGGCCGCACCCTCGACCTGCTCGCCGACGACGAGGTCACCGACGCGCTGCTCGTCGACGCCTGGCGCCAGCTCGCCCTGCTCCAGCGGCGCGAGATCTCCCACCGGGCGCTGGTCCCGTCCGCGCTGCTGGTCGACGGGGCCGGCTCGGTGCACCTGGTGGACTTCGCGGACGGCGACATCGCGGCGAGCGACCTCGTCCTGCGCTGTGACATCGCCCAGCTGCTCACCACCCTCGCACTGCGCACCGGCGCCGAACGCTCGGTCCGGGCCGCGGTCGCGGTACTCGGCCCGGACGCGGTCGGCGCGGCCCTCCCGCTGCTGCAACCGATCGCCCTGTCCCGCAGCACCCGGCACGCCCTCAAGCAGTCCTCCGCCCTCGCCGACTGCACACCGGCCCCGGCGGCCGTCCCGCCCCAGCGCCCCGCGCCGGACACAGCGGGCACGCCCGGCGCGCCCGACACGGACGGCGCGCCCGCCGCGGCGACGCCTCCCGACCTGCTCGACGCCATCCGCACCGAGGTGCTCCGCACCCGGCCGCAGGCACCGGTCCGCCCGGTCAAGCTGGAGCGGCTGCGTCCCCGCACCCTCCTCGCGGTCGGCGGCGGCGTGGTGGCCGGCTGGCTGCTGCTGCCCCAGTTCTTCGCCACCGAACAGAACCCGATCGCCGCCGTCGTCGATGCCGATCCGCTCTGGCTCGTCCTCGCCCTGCTCGCCGCGGCCGCCAGCCACGTCATGTCGGCGATGGGGTTCGTCGGCTTCGTCCCGGAGCGGCTGGACTTCCGCAACGCGGTGCTCGCCCAGGTCGCCGGCTCGTTCGTGAAGCTGGTCTCCCCCGGCGGGGTGGGCGGCGTCGCCCTGAACATCCGCTTCCTCCAACGGGCCGGCATCCCGACCCCCCAGGCGGTGTCCAGCGTCGGCGTGGGCCAGCTCCTCGGCCTGGTGCTGCACCTGCTGCAGCTGGGCGCCTTCGTCTACCTGCTGGGGCTGGAACCCGGTGGCTCCGAGCTGGACGCCCTGCCCGCCGTGGTCGGCGGCCTCGTCGGGGCGGCCGTGCTGCTGGCCGGGGTGTCCACCGTGCCGCCGGCCCGGCGGTGGCTGGCCGCCAGGCTGCGTCCGCTGACCGCCGAGGTCCTGCCCCGGCTGCTGGAGCTGCTCCGCAACCCGGGGCGGCTGGCGGTCGGGATCACCGGCCAGCTGCTGGTCTCGATCTCGCTGGTCGCCTGCCTGTACTGCTGTGCCCGGGCGGTCGGGCGGGAGCCGGCCTTCGCCTCGGTCGCGGTGGTGTTGCTGATCGGCAACGCGGCCGGCAGCGCGGCGCCGACCCCGGGCGGGGCCGGCGTCGTGGACAGTGCGCTGGTGGCGCTGCTGGAGCACACCGCGTCGATGGAGGAGGGCGGGGCACTGGCCGCCGTCGCGCTCTACCGGCTGCTCACCCTCGTCCTGCCGGTGCTGCCCGGCTGGGCCGCGTTCACCTGGCTGCAGCGCCGCCGGGCCCTGTAGCACCGACCGCCGGGCCCGGCCGTCCCTGACCTCCGACCGGCGCCGGCCCGGCTTCCGGGCGCCCCGGCGCGCGCTCCGGTGAGCGGCTACTCCCGGTACTCGTCCTCGTCGAGCTGTACCACCCGGCTCTGCTCGGCGACGTCCGCGACGTCGGTGGCCGGGTCCGCGCCGAGTGCCCGGCGCTCCGCGAGCTCGTCGTACTCGTCCTCCTCCACCTCTTCGTCCGGCTCCACGGCCTCGGCGACCTCGTCCAGGTAGTCCTCGTGGTTCTGCGGCATGACGTCCGTCCTCGCTGCTCGGAGGCTCCCTCGGGTCCGGTGGGGGTACTGGAAGTATCCGCCGCCGGGCGCCCGGGCGCGACGCGCCGCCCGCCGACCGGCGTACGTCCGCGGCCGCTGCGGGCCCGCCCGGCGGTGGCGGATTGACCCGCGAAAGAGACCTGTGAATGCACCATGAACGGGGTTCACCCGCTCCCTAGGCTCATCGCCATGACGACGAACACGACCACGAACGCCGCGCAGACCCGGACCCGGGACCAGCCCCAGCCCCAGGACCAGGTCCGGACCCGGACCCGGACCCACGAGGAGCACCCGCCTGCCGGCCGCCTCGACTACGCCCGCACCGTCCCCAAGGTCTTCCGCGCGATGATCGCCCTGGACGCCGCGGCCCGGGAGGGCCTCGACCCGGCCCTGGTCGAGCTGGTCCAGGTCCGCTCCTCCCAGCTCAACGGCTGCGCCTACTGCCTCGACATGCACATCAGGGACGCCCGCAAGGCCGGTGAGAGCGACGAGCGGATCTACCTGCTCCCGGTCTGGCACGAGGCCCCGGAGGGTGTCTACAGCGACCGCGAGCGCGCCGCCCTGGCGCTGGCCGAGGAGATCACCCACATCGGCGGCGGCGTCTCCGACGCGGTGTACGGGCGGGCCGCCGCACTGTTCGAGGAGAAGGAACTCGCCCAGCTCATCTCGCTCTGCTTCACGATCAACGCCTGGAACCGGATCAACGTGGCCACCCGCAAGGCCCCGGGCACCCGGTAGCCGCCGGCCGCGCCACCGGCACCCCCGCCCTCGGGGAGAACGGGTCACAGGCCGCCGGGGGTACGATCGGTGCCGTACCAGCAGGGCTTACCCACACCTCCCGGTGGCCCCGAGGCCCATACGAACGACGGGGAAATCATGTCCGGCTCGCACTACTTCACCGGTGCACCCGAGGTCGCCAGCGAACGCCGCCCGATCACGATCACCCTGCCGGACCTCACCCTGGAACTGACCACCGACGCGGGCGTCTTCTCCCGCACTCGGCTGGACCCGGGCACCCGGATCCTGCTGGAGCACGCGCCCCCGCCCCGGGTGCGCGGCCCGATCCTGGACATCGGCTGCGGCTACGGCCCGATCGCCCTGACCTGGGCCAGCCGGCGCAAAAGGCTGCCGGTCTGGGCGGTCGACGTCAACACCCGCGCGCTGGAGCTGGTCCGGTTGAACGCCGAGGCGCTGCGGCTGGGCAACGTGCAGGCCGCACTGCCCGAGGAGGTCCCCGCCGACCAGCGGTTCGCGGCGATCTACTCCAACCCGCCGATCCGGATCGGCAAGACCGCGCTGCGCAGCCTGCTGGAGCAGTGGATCGGCCGGCTGACCCCGGACGGCTCGGCGTTCCTGGTGGTCCAGAAGCACCTGGGCTCGGACTCTCTGCAGCAGTGGCTGAACGACCAGGGCTACCCGACCACCCGCGTCACGTCGGTGAACGGGTTCCGGATTCTTGAAGCGCGGCCCCGCCCGACGGCGGGCGAGGGCCCCGAGAGTGGACGAGGTACGACGTCGTGAAGCAGCTCCGCGGGACCGAACTGAAGCGGCTGCACCGCCAGTGGCGGCGTGGCAACGAGTTCCGGCTCGCGATGATCCTCGAAAACCTGCAGTCGCCGTTCAACGTCGGCTCGATCGTGCGGACCGCCTCCGCGATGGGTGCGGAGAAGCTGTACCTCAGCGGCGACACCCCGTCGGTGCGGTCGGCGGGTGCGCAGAAGGCCGCGATGGGTACCGACAAGTACCTGAAGGTCGAGTACTTCCCGACGATCGCCGAGGCCGTGGCCGCGGCGAAGGGCGACGGCTTCAAGGTCGTCGGGCTGGAGCTGGCGGACGAGGCGGTGCCGATGTTCGCCGCCGAGCTGACCCCGGCGGTCGCCTTCGTGCTGGGCCACGAGGACCGCGGTGTGACGGCGGACGCGCTGGCGCTCTGCGACCAGGTGGTGTTCGTGCCGCAGCTGGGCCGGGTCGGCTCGCTGAACGTCTCCGCCGCCGCGACGGTCGCCTGCTACGAGGCGCGCCGCCAGGGGTACGCGATCACCGGAGCCCCGGACGGCTCCGACGCGGGCGGTCCCGACGAGGGCGACCTCGGCGACGACTGACCGCCACGACCGACCCGCCGCCGGCGGGAGGAGACGCCCCCTCCCGCCGGCGGCGTGCGTCAGACCTCGACGAGCACCTTGCCCCGGTTGCCCTCCCGGTCCACGTAGAGGCTCCGGTACGCCTTCGGGATCTCGTCGAACCCCTTGTGCACGGTCTGGTGGTAACGGATCTCCCCGTCCCGGACCAGCCCGCCCAGTTCCTGGTGCATCTGCGCCAACAGCGGCTCGGTGAACCACTCCTGGGCGAAGATCCCGCGGATCGTGGTGCGCGGGAACATGATGTACGGCAGCAGCCGGGGTCCGGTGAGATCTCCGTTCACCGTGGTCGCCCACTGCCAGCACACGGCCACCTGGCTGTCCACGTTGAGCATGGTGAACACCGCGTCGGTGACCGTGCCGCCCAGGTTGTCGAAGTACCGGTCGACCCCGTCGGGCGCGGCGAGCGACAGCGCCTGACGCACCTTCTCGGCGTCGTCGGTCTGGTCGTAGAGGACCACCTCGTCGAAGCCCAGCCCCCGCAGGTACTCGGCCTTGCCCGGCGAGGCGGTGGTGCCGACCACCCGGCCGGCCCCCGACCGCTTGGCCAACTGGCCGACCAGGGTGCCGATCGAGCCGGACGCGCCGCTGATCACCACGGTGTCGCCGGGCCTCACCGCCATGAACCGGGTGAGCGTGCCCCACGCCGTCATCCCCGGCGCGCCCATGATGCCGAGGGCGGTGGAGACCGGCAGCCTCTCGTCGTACCAGGCCGGGTCGAGCCGCCGGTAGGCCGGGAAGACCATCGGGAAGGTCCCGGTCTTCCACAGCTCCTCGGCACCGTTGTGCACGACGTGGCTGCGCCAGCCGCCGAACCCCTGCACGAGGTCGCCGACCCGGAACGCCGCCTCCGGCCCGGCCTCGATCACCTCCATGATCGAGTCGGCGCCCATGTGGTGGCCGATCGGTGTCTCCAGGGCGAGCCCGTTCTGGTACGGGTCGACCGAGACGTACCGCGTCCGGAAGAGCATCTCGTCCGGCCGGAGGTCGATCTCGACGTCCTCGACGACCTTCCGGTAGATCCGGTTGACGTCGGGCACCCCGTCCAGGTGTTCCCGGACCACCCACTTCTCGATCCTCATGCGAGGGCTCCTGTCTCCATGTTCTCGGTGTCCTTCGCGGCGGCACGCTTCCCCGGGGTCCCGCCGGTCCCGCCCGTCCCGCCGGTCTCCCCGCCCTCGCCGCCCCCGTCGGCCGGCCCGGCCTGCCGCGGCGGCCCGCCGACCGGGATGACCCGGTGCGTCGGCAGGGGCGCGCTCAGATCGACCTCGGCCGCGAACTCCAGACCGTCGTCCCGGCAGATGAACTGCACGACGTGCCGGCCGGCGGCGGCCGCCCGGATCAGACCGCCGATGGTCGCCCAGACCCCGGAGAGGTAGAAGCCCGACAGCCCGGGCAGCACCGGACCGCTCTTCTTGATCTCCGCCTCGACCGTCTCGGCGCCCTCCACGAACGGGTTCCACCCCGGGAAGGTGCCGTCGTAGACGCCCGTGTAGCGGACCTGGGTCAGCGGGGTCGACACGTCGGCGACGGCCACCGCGTCCTTGAAACCGGGGAAGCGCTCGTCCAGGAAACCGGCGATGCCGTTGCGGACCCGCCGCTTGGCCGCCATGTACTCCCGGCCGTGCTTCACCGGCAGCGTGTGCAGTTCCTCGCCGCGCCGGACCCGGGACGACTGCTCCGGCCCCTCGTGCAGTGCCCGCCACGGGGCGATGTCCGAGAAGTACGTCGCGAACACCACCGTCGACTCGCGCGGCGCCAGCTCCGGGTAGTGCCGGGTGCGGAACTGCACGTTCATCGAGCGGCAGCGGATCCCGGTCAGCTCCCGCGCCTGCTCCTCCGTCAGCAGGTACGTGGTGCAGGGATCGCCCTGCGGGAAGGGCCGGCGCAGCCCCAGGAAGAGGGAGACGTAGCCGGGCGACAGCTGGCCGGGCTCGTCGATCAGGGAGGTGTACAGCCGCCGGTAGGTGTCGTTGAGGTACCGGCCCTTGAGCAGCTTCATCACCGTGGTGTGGCCGTCCGCGGCGGAAACCACGATGTCGGCGCGGAACTCCCGGCCGTCACTGAGCCGTACTCCGACCGCGCGGTCCTGCTCGACCAGGATCTCCTCGACCTTGGCGTTGTAGGTGATCTCGCCGCCCAGCTTGCGGTACCGCTCCTCGATCGACCGGGCCAGCCCGAGCGAACCGCCCTCGGGCACCCCTGCGGCCTGGTTGGCGTGCGAGGCCAGCTGGAAGTAGAACGGCAGCACCGGGAAGGCCGGGTGCTTCTCGTAGAGGATGAAGTTGAACGCCTCACGCAGCAGCGGGTCGCGGAACCGCAGCGCGAAGTCCGTCATCAGCACCGTGATCGACTTGCGGATGGTGTTGAAGTACGGGACGAACGAGGCCAGCATCCGCCAGCGCTCCAGCCTGCCCATCAGCCCGACGGGCTTGAGGAACGGGTAGACCGCGAGTGCCTTGCGGAAGGTCCGGATGCCGGCGCAGAACTCCCGGATCGGTGCGGCGTCGGCCGGGGAGAGGTCGAGCAGGTGCGCCTCCAACCGGTCCGGGTCGGAGTAGAAGTGGACCGCCCGGCCGTCCCTGCCCCGGACGATGTTGAACACGTCGAAGTGGCGCATCTCCTTGCCCTGGAGCGCGCCCAGTTCGAGCCAGATCTGGTACATCTCGTTGCCCGGTCCGTTGCCGAGCAGCCAGCTGATGCACCAGTCGAAGGTGAAGTCGCTGCGGTCCCATCCGGTGCACGAGCCACCGGGGATCTCGTGCATCTCGAAGACCTGCGTCCGGTAGCCGTTCATCCGGGCGTAGCACCCGGTGGAGAGGCCGCCGAGGCCGCCGCCGACGATGATCATCGTCTCCCGTCGGCGCTTGGCGTCCGGTTCCCGTGTCGTCATTCCAGCCTTCCTCGTCCGTACCGTTGGGTGCGTTGCCGTTGCGTTGCCGTTGTCGGAGGGTGCTCACCACGCGATCGGGAGCGCCTGCAGGCCGTTCACCATCGCGTCCTCCTTCCAGCGCAGTTCGCGCTCGGGGACGGCCGGCCGCAGACCGGGCAGCCGGGCCAGCACCCGCTCGATCGCCACCTGGAGCTCCAGCCGGGCCAGATGGGCGCCGATGCAGTAGTGCACGCCGTGGCCGAAGCCGATGTGCGGGTTGCCCGGGCGGTCCAGGACGAGGCGCTCCGGCTCCTCGAACACCTCCGGGTCGCGGTTGGCGGCGGCGGTGGCGATCATCACGGCCTCGCCGGCCCGGACGGTCACCCCGCCCAGCTCGACGTCGGCGGTGGCGTACCGGGGCAGGCTGAAGCCGGTGAGCAGCGGCACGTACCGCATCAGCTCCTCGACGGCCCTGGGGATCAGCTCGGGCTGCTCCCGCAGGCGCTGCATCTCCTCGGGGTTCACGAGCAGTTGGTAGAAGAAGTTGCCGATCTGGTTGGTGGTGGAGACGAAGCCCGCGATCAGCAGGTCGCAGGCGATCGAGAGCAGTTCCTCCTCACCGATCAGCCGCTGCTCGCGGCAGGCCCGGACCAGCACGGTGAGCAGGTCGTCGCCCGGCTCCCGGCCGCGCAGCTCCAGCACGCCCGCCATGTAGTCGATGAACGCCTGGCCCTCGACCGCGAGCACCTCGCCGGGGGTGACGGCGGAGAGCACCGTCTCGGCCCAGCTCCAGAGCATCCGGTGGTCCTTGGCCGGGATGCCGAGCACCTCGCAGATGATGGTGGTCGGCATCGGGATGGCGAAGTCCTCGACCAGGTCGGCGGGGTGACCGGCGGCGATCATGCCGTCGATCAGCTCGTCCGCCAGCTCCCGGGCCCGCGCCCGCAGCCGCTCGACCCGGCGGGCGCTGAACTCCCGGGCCACCAGCGAACGGAGCCTGGTGTGGTCGGGCGGCTCGGTGGAGAACAGGCCGGCGCCGGTACGGGCGACCGGGCGCATCCGGGGCTGGTCCCGGCCCATCGCGGCGGCGAGGCTGAACCGCGGGTCGGCCAGCACCGTCCGGACGTCCTCGTAGCGGGTGGCCAGCCAGGCGCCGTCGCCGTACGGCATCCGGATCCGGACCAGCGGCTTGTCGCGCAACTCCGCGTACGTGGGGTCGAGTTCGAGGCCGGTCGGCTCGAAGGGGTAGGACAGCGGCTGGTGCTGCCTGAGCATGAGGGGGTCCGCCTCTCGTGCGGGGGTAGCGGGGGCGCCGGGGACAGCGGGAGCGCCGGGAGTGGTGCTGCCGCGCGGCCGGCCGGGGGCGGGCAGGGCGGTACCGGTCTCAGGACACATGGACGTCGACTCCGGTGAGGATCGACCGGGCGAGCCCGGCGTTGTGGGCGATGAACTCGCGGTCGAGCATCTCGGCGTGGGTGCCGAAGCCCTTGAAGACCGCGGTCCGGGTGGCCGAACTCCCGTGCCAGGCACCGTGCCGGCCGGCCTCGTAGAGGGACACCTTCTCGTCGTCGGAGATCACGCTGAGCGCGGCCGCGACCACCCCGAGGTTCGGGGTGCGGCTGCAGAACCTCAGGTAGTCCCGGGCCTGTTCGCGGGTCTCCTGGGCGACCACGTCCGAACCGGTGTGCCGCCGGAGGTGCTCGGCCAGCTCGCGCTCGAAGGCCTGGACGTGCTCGTCGGCGAGGTCGAAGGACTCCGGGATCCGGTGCGAGTCCATGATCACCACGTTGGGCACCGCCCGGCCGCGCCGCTCCAGCTCCTTGGCCACCTCGAAGGCGAGATTGCCGCCGAGCGAGTAGCCGAGCAGGGCGCACGGCCCGTCCGGCTGGAGGGACTCGACCAGGTCCGCGTACCGGTCGACCTTGTCGTCCCCGGTCACGTAGTTGAACGCGACCATCCGGTACTCCGGCAGGTGGGCCGCGAACTGGCGGTAGACCAGTCCGTGGCCGCCGGCGGGCGGGAAGCAGAACAGCGTCTGCTGCTGCTCCCGGTTGAACCAGAGGTACGGCTGGGCTCCCTCGATCCGGCCGGTGATGATGGCCTCGACGGTCTTCGCCATCCCGTGCAGGGTGGTGACCTTGAAGAGCTGGCTGACCGGGATGCTGATGTTGAACTCGGCCTGCAGGCCGTGGATCAGCTCGATCAGCCGGATCGAGGACCCCCCGGACTCGAAGAAGTCGTGCTGCAACCCGGGCTCCTCGACGCCCAGCAGGGTCCGCCAGTGCTCGGCCATCCGGACCTCGTAGAGGGTGACCGGCGGCTCGACGGCCCGGTCCGCCGCATCCGCCCGGGGCGCCGGCAGCGCGGCGACGTCCACCTTGCCGTTGGCGGTGAGCGGCAGCGTGCACAGCTCGGTGAAGTGGGTCGGGATCATGAAGGTCGGCAGGTAGCCGGCCAGGTGGCGGCGGAGTTCGCGGCGGTCGAGCGTCCGCCCGGGCGCCGGCACGCAGTACGCGCAGAGCACGTGCTCGCCGCCGCGGTCGGGCCGGACGGTGACCACCGCCCGCTCCAGCTCCGGCCACTCGGCGAGTTGGGTCTCGATCTCCCCCAGCTCGATCCGGTGGCCGCGCACCTTGATCTGCGAGTCGGCCCGGCCGAGCAGGTGCACCCCGCCGTCCGCGTCCCAGCGGGCGAGGTCCCCCGTGCGGTAGAGCCGGACCGGCTCGGTGCCGTCCGCACCGCCGAGCGGGAGGACGGCGAACCGCCGGGCGGTCTGCTCCTCGTCGCCGACGTAGCCGAGCGCCACCCCGGAGCCGCCGATCCACAACTCCCCGGTGACGCCGGGCGGGACGGGCCGCCCGTGATCGTCGAGGAGGTAGAAGGCGCTGTTCGGGAACGGCCGCCCGATCGGGACCATCCGGCTCGGTTCGAAGCCGTCCGTCGGTCCCTCGAAGTAGGCACTGTCGATGGTGGCCTCGGTGAGGCCGTAGGAGTTGACCAGCCTGGTCTCCGGACCGCAGAGGGCCCGCAGCCGCTCGTACTCCTCGACCTTCCAGACGTCCGAGCCGACCACCAGCAGTCGCATGAACCCCAGGTCCAGGCCCGTCCGTTCGCAGTGGCCGACGACCGTGCGGACCACCGCGGGGACGAACTCGGCGGCGTCCACCCGCTCGGCGCGCATCACCGCGTGGAGCCGGGCCGTGTTGAACAGCAGCTCCCGGCCGACCAGCACCAGGGCGCCGCCCGAGCAGAGCGCGCGGACCACGTCCCCGGTGAAGACGTCGAAGGAGGGGCCGGCCATCTGGAGGTGGACCCTGACCTCGGTGTCCAGCCGGTACTCGGCCCGCCACGCCTGGTAGGCCGAGGCCAGGTTGCCGTGGCCGACGCGGACGGCCTTGGGCCTGCCGGTGGAGCCGGAGGTGTAGATCACGTACGCCGGATCGTCGGGGCCGACCGCCGCGTCGGTGAACTCACCCGGCTCACGGTCCTGCTCCTCGTCCAGTTCGTCGGTGGTGACCAGACGGGCGGGCAGCCGACCGAGCCGCTCCCGGTCGTCGCCGACCAGCAGCCCGGCGCCCGCCCGCCCCACCATGTCCGCCAGCCGGTCCGCCGGGTGACCCGGGTCGAGCGGCAGGTAGGCGGCCCCGGTGCGGAGCACCGCGAGCAGGGCGACGATCAGCTCCGGCGACTTCTCCAGGCAGAGCGCCACCACCGTGCCGGGCCCGGCGCCCAGCGCGCGCAGCCGGGCCGCGGCCCGCCGGGAGCGCTCGGCCAGCTCGCCGTAGCTCAGCCGCACGGTCGGGCCGGACTCGGCGGGCGCCGCCACCGCGAGCGCCGCCGGATCGGCCGCCGCCGCACGCAGGATCAGCTCGTGCACCGGCTCCTCGTGGGCCACCTGCCGGTCCGCGCCGCTCCACCCCCGGAGCACCAGGGCGCGCTCCTCGCGGCCGAGCAGCTCCAGCCCGGTGGCCGCCCGCCCGGGGCCGGCCTCGGTCAGCCCCTCCAGGAGGTTCAGGTAGTGGCCGGACAACCGGGCCATCGTCTCCGGGAGGAAGAGGTCGGTGTTGTACTTGAAGACGCAGTGGAAGCGGTGCTCCGCCTCGTCCTCGTAGGCGGACAGGGTCAGGTCGAACTGGCCCTCCTCCTCGGGGAGTTCGATGTACTCCAGGCGATAGCCGTACTTCTCGGTGGCCACCTTGTGGTGGAGCAGGATGAACATCGCCTGGAAGACGGCGGAGCGGCTCGGGTCGTGCTGCAGCCCGAGCTTCTCCACCAGCAGCACGAACGGGTACTCCTGGTGGTCCAGCCCGCCGAGCACGGTGGTCCGCACCCGGTCCAGCAGTTCCGCCACGGTCGGTTCACCGGCCAGCGAGACGTGCAGCGGCAGCGGGTTGACGAAGTAGCCGTAGACGCCGGCGAACTCCTCGTCGGTGCGGCCGGTCACCGGGCTGCCGACGATGATGTCGTCCTGGCCCGCATAGGCGTGCAGCAGCAGGTAGTAGGCGCTGAGCAGCACCATGAAGACCGTGACGTTGTGCTCGCGGGCCAGCGCGTGCACCCGGGCGCTGAGCGCCTCGTCGAGGACGAAGAACTCGGAGGCGCCGTTGTGGGTCTGGACCGCCGGGCGGGGCTTGTCCGTGGGCAGGCTGAGAATCGGCACCTCGGCCGGCAGGTGGGAGCGCCAGTAGTCGAGCATCTTCGGCGCCTCGCGGCCCGCCAGGAAGGCGTTCTGCCGGTTGAGGAAGTCCAGGTACCGCGCGGTGACCGGCGGCAGCTCGGGCGCCCGGCCCTGCCGCAGCCCCTCGTAGACGGCGAGCAGTTCCTCGATGAAGGTGAAGGTGGAGATCGCGTCCGAGATGATGTGGTGGACGGCCTTCATGATCACCCAGCGGTCCGGGCCGCGCCGAAACAGCCGGAACCGCACCAGCGGATCGCGTTCCAGGTCGTACGGCCGGCGGTACTCGCGGACGATCAGCGCGTGGATCTCGTCCCAGGCCAGGTGCTCGACGTCGAAGACCCCGAAGTCCGGCTCCACCGCGGCCGAGATCCGCTGCACGGCCCGGCCGCCGTCGAGCACGAAGTTGGCCCGCAGGCCGGGGTGGCGCTCGACCATGGTCCGGAAGGCCACCGCCATCAGCTCGGGCTCCAGCTCCACCCGGACCTCGACCGCCCCGCCGATGTTGTAGGCGAAGCCGTCCGGGTTGAGCTGCTTGAGGAACCACAGCGCCTTCTGGTTCTGGGTGAGCGGGTACGCCGTCTCGTCCTCGTGGCGCTCGACCGCGACCGAGCCGACGCCGACCGGGTCCTCGTCCAGCAGTTCGGCCAGCGACTCGTGCAGCCGGGCGACCAGTTCGCCCACCGGTGCGTTGCTCAGCAGCGCCACCACCGGGAGGGTGGTGCCGAGTTCGGTGTTGAGCCGGGCCCGCAGCTCCATCGCGAGCAGCGAGTCCAGACCGAGGCCGCCGAGGCCGGCGCCGGGGTCGATCTGCTCGACGGGCGCGCGGAGCACGGTGGCGGCCAGGTGGACGAACCGCTCGCCGAGCAACACCAGCCGCTCGGCCTCGCCGGCGGCCCGCAGGGTGTCCAGGAGGCCCGCCCGCTCGGTCACCGGCACGGCCTCCCGGGCGCTCGCGGCCAGGTCCGCGACCAGCGGCGGCGGGGCCGGGTACCAGGAGAGGAAGACCGGCCAGTCGACCACGGTGGCGACCAGCAGCTGGGCCCGGTCCTGCCCGAGCACCCGCTCCAGCACGGCCATCCCGGTCTCCGGGGCCAGCGAGCTCATGCCGCGGCTGTTCCGGTAGTGGTCGATCAGGCCGAGCTCCTCGATCATGCCGGTGGCCCAGGGGCCCCAGTCGAGGCTCATCGCGGGCAGGCCGAGGGACCGGCGGTGGTGGGCCAGGGCGTCCAGGAAGGCGTTCCCGGCCGCGTAGTTGGTCTGACCGGCGGTGGTCAGCAGCGAGGCGATGGAGGCGAAGAGCACGAAGTGGTCGAGTGGTTCGCCGGCCAGCCGGCGGTGCAGGGCGAAGGCGCCCAGCACCTTGGGGGCGTGGACGGCGTCGAAGGTCCCGCGGTCCAGCTCGCCCACCAGGGTGTCCCGGACCTGCC
This sequence comes from Kitasatospora sp. NPDC058406, assembly GCF_042722765.1. Lineage (NCBI taxonomy): Bacteria > Bacillati > Actinomycetota > Actinomycetes > Kitasatosporales > Streptomycetaceae > Kitasatospora > Kitasatospora sp. NPDC058406. The sequence goes on along the minus strand of NZ_JBHXKE010000042.1, from coordinate 20,270 downwards.
CGGCGAGGTGGAAGACACCGCGGATCGGCGGCCGGTCCAGCCGGTGGTACTCCGCGAGCCAGTCGGCCAGCGCGGACTCGTCGGTGATGTCCAGCGGTGCCGGGACGGGCTCCGCGCCGAGCGCCTCCAGCTCGCGCAGGAAGGCCGCGCGCCGGCCGTCCGGGCTCGCCGGGTCGAGGTCGCGCCACAGCTCGCGCGGCGGCAGCGGGCTGCGGCCGACCAGGATCAGCCGCCGGGCGCCGCGCCGGACCAGGGTGCGGCAGAGCAGCCGGCCGAGCGCGCCGAACGCACCGGTCACCAGGTACGCGGCGTCCGGTCGGAGGCAGGGCGGAAGCGGACGGCTGAGCCCCTCGCTCGGGCGGAGCCGGCTGGTCAGCCGTCGGCCCGGACGGAGCGCGATCTCGTCCTCGTCCGCGAGCGCGAACTCGCGCAGCAGCGCGGCCGCCTCGGCGTCGACGGCGGTGGCGGTTGCGGTGGCGGTTGTGGTGGCGGCCGGACGGGTACCGGGGCCGGAGCCCGGACCGACGCCCGGACCGGCGCCCGGACCGGTGATCGGACCGAGGTCGACCAGCTTGCCCGGGTGCCCGGGCAGCTCCTGGTGGCGGAGCACCCGGCCGATCCCCCAGGCAGGCGCACCGAGCGGTTCGACCGGCTCACCGGGGGCGGTGGCCTGCGCGGACCGGGTGACGATGTGCAGCCGGGTGTGCGGGAGTTCCGTAGCCAGCAGGGCGGCGAGCGTGACCAGGCTGTACGCGCCGGCACCGGTGTGACCGGCCACCGCGTCGTGATCGGCGGCGGCCAGCTCCGGCCGGTCGAGGTTCCAGAGGTGGACGACGGCCGCCGGGTCGGGCGCGCCTGCGGCCCGCCGGTCGGCCAGAAGTCGGGCGAGGTCGGCGGCGGAGCCCGGCTCGACGGTGGCCGGCCGGCCGTCGGCCGAGGGCCGGTAGCCGGTGGCCGGGAGAACCAGCTGGCAGCTGCCGCCGCGCGCGGCGATCTGCCGGGCCAGCGCCTCGGCGACGCCCTGACCGTCGGCGAACAGCAGCCAGTCGTCCGGGTGTTCGGCCAGGAGGTCGGGGGCCCCGGCAGCCTCCGGCAGCTCGATCCAGGCCGGTTCGACGAGCCAGCCGTCGATGGTGGCCAGGCCGACGGCGGTGGCCGCCTGCTCGATGTCGGCGGCCCGGAACCCGGTGACCCCGCCGAGCGGCGCGCCGTGCTCGTCGTGCACCGCGATGTCACCGACCAGCTCGAAGCCGGCGTCCCGGGTGACGGTCGCGTGCACCCAGAGCGGGCGGTCGCCGACCGCCTCCAGCCGGACCTCCTCGATGGCGACCGGCAGCCGGATCCCGCTCCCGGCACCGGTGCCCGCCACCAGCAGCTGGGGGGTCAGCAGGGTCTGGAAGAAGGCGTCCATCACCACCGGGTGCACCTGGTGGTCCGCGCCCTGCCCGGCGACCGCCGTCGTCGGCCGGACCCGGGCCAGCGCCTCGCCGGGGCCGATCCAGACCTCGTCGATGCCCTGGAACGCCGGGCCGTAGTGGTAGCCGAGCCCGGCCAGCGCCGCGTAGCAGTCGGCCCCGGAGAGATGGCGGACGGCCCGTCCGCGGATCGCCGCGACGTCCAGCGGTCGCCCCGGTCGGCGCCGCTGGCCGGGACGGACGGTCCCGACGGCGTGCACGGTGCGCTCGGGGCCGCCCCCGCCCGGGGCGCCGTCCTCGCCGCCCGCGGCGACGCCTCCGGCTCCCGCACCGCCGGTCGCGATGGTGAAGCCCCCGTGCTCGGCGGAGAGGGTGAGCCGGACGGCGCGGCTCTCGTCGTCCGGGAGGAACAGCGCCTTGCGCAGCTCGATGCCGGCCAGCGCGGCGTCCGTGCCGCCGGTCAGCGCGCGGACCGCCTGGACGGCCATCTCCAGGTAGCCGGCGGCGGGGAAGAGCACCTCGCCCTGGATCCGGTGGTCCTCCAGGTAGGGCAGCGCCTCGGCGTCCAGCCTGGCCTCCCAGGCCGGTTCGGCGCCGGCCAGCCGGCGGCCGAGCAGCGGGTGGTCCAGCCGGCCCTGCCGGACCGCCTCGACCGACCGGGGCTCGACCCAGTGCCGGTCCCGTCGGAACGGGTAGCGCGGCAGGGGAACCGTCCGGCCGACGGGCTGGAGCACCGACCAGTCGACCTCGACACCGAGGTTGTGCAGGGCGGCCAGCGAGGCCGTGAAGGTCGCCTGCTCGTCCTCCTGGCGGCGGATCGAGGGCAGCGTGCGGACCTCGGGACGGTCGGCGCCCCCGGGGCGGGCCTCCACGGTCTCCTGGATCGAGCGGCCGAGCACCGGGTGCGGGCCGATCTCCAGGAAGAGGGCGTACCCGTCGTCGGCCAGCCGCTCGACCGCCTGCTGGAAGCGGACGCTGTCGCGGACGTTCTGCCACCAGTAGGCGGCGTCCAGCTCGGTGCCCCGCGCGGTGCCCTCACGTCCGGTGAGGTAGAGCGGCACCTGGGCCGGGCGGGGCTTGAGGTCGGCGAGCGACTCCAGCAGCTCGTCCTTGATGAGCTCCATCCGGGCGCTGTGGTAGGGCACTTCGACCGTCAGCGGGCGCACGAAGACCTGTTCGGCGGTGAGCGCGGCGGCCAGTTCGGCCAGCACCGTCTCGTCACCGGCGAGGGTGAGCGACGTGGGGCTGTTGATCGCGGCCACCGAGACCGCGTCACCGTACGGGCGGAGCCGGCGGACCGCCTCGGCCTCGGTGAGTGCGACGGCCAGCATGCCGCCCGTCCCGGCCAGCTTCTGCTGGAGCCGGCTGCGGTGGACCACCACCTTGACCGCGTCCGCCAGGTCGTAGACGCCGGCCTCGTGGAAGGCGGCGACCTCACCGGTCGAGTGACCGACGACGGCGTCCGGCCGGACGCCGCGACTGCGCCAGAGCGCGGCCAGACCGACCTGGACCGCGAAGTTGGCGGGCTGGGCGAGCCAGGTCTCGGCCATCCGGGAGTGCGCCTCGTCGGCGGCCAGCTCGTCGGTCAGGGACCAGCCGGTGAGTTCGGCGAGGTGCTCGGCGCAGCGCTCGACGGCCTCCCGGTAGACGGGTTCGGTGGCGAAGAGCCGACGGCCCATCGCCCACCACTGCGGGCCCATGCCGGTGAAGACCCAGGCCAGCCTCCGGTGCCGGGTCTCGCGGCGGTGGCCGGTGAGCACCCGGGGGTGGGGCTCGCCCCGCAGGTAGGCGCTGAACGCCTCGTCCAGCGAGGCACGGGCGGTGTGGCCCCGGGAGTCGTAGACCACGGAGAGCCGGGCGTCGTGGTGCTGGCGGCGGTGGGCCAGGGTGTGGCCGAGGTCGACCGGGCGGGCCGCGGTCCCGCCGCGGACGCCGGCCAGCTCGGCCTGCACGCCGGCGGCCAGCTCGGGCAGCGCGGCGGCCTCCCGGGCGGTGAGCGGCAGGACGGTCCAGACGGGCTGCCCGTCCGGCCCGGGCTGCGCGACCGGCACCGGCTGCGGGGAGGACTGCGGGAAGGACTGCGGGGACGACTGCTCCGGCGCCGGATGCTCCGGGGACGGCTCCCGCGACGACGGGAACGACGGCTGCGGGGCGGCCTCCAGCAGGACGTGCGCGTTGGTACCGCCGAACCCGAAGGAGTTGACCCCGGCGCGGGCCGGCCCCTCGTGCGCCGGCCAGGGAGTCGGCTCGGTGGGGATCTCGTACGGCAGGGTGGCCGGGTCGATCGCCGGGTTGAGCTGCTCCAGATTGATGTGCGGCGGGATCAGCCGGTGCTTGAGCGCCAGCGCGGACTTGATCAGCCCGGCCAGTCCGGACGCCGACTCGGTGTGCCCGATGTTGGTCTTCACCGAGCCGACGTAGCAGCGGTCGCCGGGGCGGCGGCCGACCGCCAGCGCCCTGGCCAGCGCGTTCGCCTCGATCGGGTCGCCGACCGGGGTGGACGTGCCGTGCGCCTCGACGTACTGCAGGCCGCCGGGGACGATCCCGGCCTCGGCGCAGACCCGCTCGATCAGCGCGACCTGCGCGTCCGGGTTGGGCACGGTGATGCCGTTGGTGCGGCCGTCCTGGTTGACGCCGCTGCCGATGATGACGGCGTGGACCGGGTCGCCGTCGCGGACCGCGTCGGAGAGCCGCTTGAGCGCGACCACCGCGACGCCCTCGGCCCGGACGTAGCCGTCGGCCGCCGCGTCGAAGGTGCGGGAGCGGCCCTGCGGGGAGAGGAACCCGCCCTTGGTCTCGGCGATCGTGTACTGCGGCGCGATGTGCAGCAGGGTGCCGCCGGCCAGGGCGAGATCGGTCTCACCGCGCAGCAGGCTCTGTGCGGCGAGGTGGACGGCGACCAGGGAGGAGGAGCAGGCGGTGTCGAGGGAGACGCTGGGGCCGCGGAAGTCGAAGCAGTGCGAGATCCGGTTCGACACCATCGTCATCATGGTGCCGGTGGCGGTGTGTGCGGCCAGGGTCTCGAAGGAGAGGTCCGAGAACTGGACGATCTTGTAGTCCAGCGTGAACGCGCCCACGTAGACGCCGACCTCACGGCCCGCCAGCTCGGCGGGCTTCTGCCCGCCGTCCTCCAGCGCCTCCCAGGCCACCTCCAACAACTTCCGCTGCTGCGGGTCCATGTGGTCGGCCTCACGGCCGCTGATGCCGAAGAAGGCCGGGTCGAACTCGTCGAAACCGTCGATGTAGCCGCCCCGGCCGCCGACCAACCGGCCCGGCTTGGCCTTGTCCCGGCTGCCCAGGGTCGCCACGTCGTACCGGCTGCGCGGGGTCGGCGTGATGCAGTCCTTGCCCTCCACGAGGTTCTGCCAGAACGACCGGTGGTCGCAGGCGCCGCCGGGCAGGCGGCAGCCGATCCCGATGATCGCGATCTTCTCCCGGTCCTCGCCGGCCGGGGAGGGGGAAGGGACGGAGGCGGCCCGCGCGTGAGCAGCGGTACCGGCAGTGCCGGCGGGGTCGACGGGCGCGGAGAGGTCAGAGAGGTCGGAAAGGTCAGAGAGGTCGGAAAGGTCGGCTGAATCAGGAGAGTCGGGGGATGCGGCGAAGCATGAATCCGTCATGGTCGAGTCCTTGAGTCGCTGCGTTCGCGCGCGGCACGAGTGTGGGAGAGCCGCACGGGCATGGGAACAGCGGCCGTGGCCCGGCTCCGGGCAGGCCGGGAGACGGGCCGGCCGAGAGGGACGGGCCGGAGGAGAGCCGGGATTGAGCGCGGACGGTCGGACGGGAACGGAGGGCCGGCCGGTCGAACCCCCGGGCCCCGGACCGACCGGACCTGCCGGCGCGACCCGGGCGGTCAGGTCGACTCGGTCGCCCCGGCGAGTCGGACGGGTCAGGTCGATCCGGTCGGGGAGTCGTCGGCACGCACCGGCCGACGCCAGGCTTGGAGGTGACTGGCGATCACTTCCCCGGTAGCGGGGAAGTCGGCCGGGTTCTGCAGCCCCACCTCGACCGGCCGTCGGCCGGGCCGCCAGGTGAAGCTACCGAAGGCGTGGTCCCAGACGGAGAGGTCGGAGCCGTAGTGTCCGGCCTCCGCCAGGTCGACGCTGTGGTGCAGCCGGTGTTGTTCGGGCCCGGCGAGGACGTGGTTGAGCAGACCGATCCGGACGTCGATGTTGGCGTGCACGAAGTAGCCCTGGGCGACCACGAACAGGCCCACGACGAACACCGTCTCCGCCGAGAACCCGGCCAGCGCCAGCGACACCTGGACCGCGCCCTGGGTGAGCACCACGTCCAGCAGGTGGTTGACGCCGTTGTTGGCGACGTTCACCTTGTCGGGCACGTGGTGCACGCCGTGCAGCCGCCAGAGCCGGGGGTTGGTGTGACACCACCGGTGGACGAGGTAGTTGGCCAGCGAGCCGAGCAGCATCGCCACCGGGATCTCGACCCAGAGCGGCAGGGCCGGATGCGGCGGCGCCAACCAGCCGACGAGCGTCGTCACGGGCACCTGGGACAGGGCTCCGCCGATCATCGTCAGCACGAAGTAGATGCCGTACCAACCCCACTCGCGCACACTGGGAGTCCACTCCGATTCGTACGGAATCAACCATTCCAGAAGCGTCAGATAGGCGATGGTTCCGACCAGGAAGAGCTGACTCGCCCGGCCGAGATCCCAGCGCAGACGCAGGGCCGCGACCGCTATCGCCACGAGGGCGACCAGCAGGGACGGGTAGGCGACATGGCGCAGCGCGGCCCGGAGCTGCCCTCCCATGACGACCCCCTTTCGCAGTCCACCGTCGAACGCTCACCGAAAGTGTTCGTTCAGATACTAAGGGCGCCCAGAAGTCGATGCGAGGGATTTTAGAAAAGAATCACATGGCGTTCAATTTGTCTGATGATAAGCAAACAAACTATCCGCCAGAAAGGGTGAAGAATCGGCCAAGCGACCCTGATCAATCGATTAGCGAATCATCACTCCGGAGCGCTTCACACTCCGGACCACGGGCGCCGTCTCCAGCGCCACCACCCCCTCCAGACCGCCCAGCCGACCGGTCAGGTAGGCGTAGAACGCCTCCACGTCCCGGCAGACCAGCCCGGCCACGAGGTTCGTGGGGCCGGTCGTCGCGGCCACGAACCCCACCTCCGGATGCTCCGCCATCGCGCGCCCGACCGCGGCGAGCTTCCCCGGCGCCACGGTCAGCCAGCAGAACGCCTCGACCTCGAAGCCGAGCAGCCGGGTCTCCACGTCCACGTCGAAGAAGAGCAGCCCCACCCCGGTCAGCGCGGCCAGCCGGCGCCGCACCGTCGCCTCCGAACCCCCGGTCCGGGCCGCCAGCCCGGCCAGCGGCGCCCGCCCGTCGACCGCGAGCGCCGCCAGCAGCACGCGGTCCAGCTCGTCCGGTACCACCGGTACCACCGGTACCACCGGCACCGCAGCCGCCACGGTCGCCTCCGCCTCCGTCGGCTGCGCCTGGCCCGCACGCAGCCGACGCACCTGGTCCGCGTCCAGTGCGGAGGTCCGCCCGCTCCACGCGACCGTCCCCCCGACGAACGTCCGCAGCAGGTAGTGCGCGCTGACGCCGAGCACCCGCGGCGTCCGGGGAAGCTTCCCCAGCAGGAACTCCTCCCGGTCCGGCCGGACCTGCGAGCGGGTGTTGCAGACGATCTCGCCGCCCGACAGCAGGCTGACCCAGGACGTGTCCGGCCGACGGGCCAGCGCCTCGGCGAGCGCCGACGCCGCGTCCGGAACGCACCGGATCCGGGTGAGCCAGTCGACCTCGCCGAGCCGCCGGGCGTCGGTCCGCCCGACCACCCGCACCACCCCGGCGGTCCGCAGCCGTTGGTAGCGGCGCGCGACCGTCTGGTCGGAGACCCCGAGCACCTCGGCGATCCGCCGGAAGGGCACCCGGCCGTCCACCTGCAGGGCGTGCAGCAACGCCCGGTCCAGCTCGTCCAGCGCCACGGTTTCCATCACCGGGACGGTAGTGGATGTCGAGATCCGCCGGAACGACCCCACGGGGCGGCGCGGACGGCGGCTCCGGACCGAGAGTGACGGTGCGCCGGGCCGCCCGGGCCGGCGCACGGACGAAGGAGTACGGGGATGCGGAAGTGGTGGCCGCTGATCGCGGTCAGCCTCGGGGTGTTCATGCTGCTGACCGACATCAGCATCGTGATCGTGGCACTGCCGGACATCGGCGCCGCGCTGGGCATGGACTTCGACGGCCTTCAATGGGTGATGGACGGCTACGCGCTCGCGCTGGCTGCCCTGCTCCTCGGCCTCGGCGCGCTCGCCGACCGGGTCGGCCGGCGGCGGGTGTACACGGCGGGCCTGGCGGTCTTCGCCGTCGCCTCGCTGGGCTGCGGGCTCGCCCCGAACGGCGGGGTGCTGATCGCGGCGCGGATCGTCCAGGCCACCGGCGGGGCCGCGATGTTCGCCACCGCGATGGCCCTGCTCAACCTCGCCTACCGGGGCCGGGACCGGGCGGTGGCGTTCGGCGTCTGGGGCGCCGTCAGCGGCGCCGCGGCCGCCACCGGGCCGGTCGCGGGCGGACTGCTCACCGAGTACCTGGGCTGGCGGTCCGTCTTCCTGGTCAATCTGCCGGTCGCGGTCGCCGCCGTGATCCTCACCCGCCGGACGCTGCCGGAGTCCCGGAACCCGGACGCGCACCGGATCGACCTGCCCGGCGCCGCCGCCTTCACCGTCGCGGCGGGCTCGGCCGTCCTGCTGCTGATCCGCGGCGGCGCGGACGGCTGGACCTCACCGTCCGTCCTCGGTGCGGCCGGGACGACCGCCGCCGCGCTCGCCGTGTTCCTGCTGGTCGAGCGACGCAGTCCGCACCCCCTGCTGGACCTCGCGCTGTTCCGCAGCCCCGTCTTCACCGGGGTCATGCTCTGCGGCCTGGTCTACTCCGCCGCCGCGTTCTCCTACCTGCCGTACACCTCGCTCTGGCTCCAGTCGGTGCTCGGCCGGGGCCCGATGGCCGCGGGTCTCACGCTGCTGCCGATGAGCCTCGTCGCCTTCGCGGTCTCCGCCCGGGCCGGCCGCCGGCTCGCCGTCCTCCCCCCGGCGGTGCCGCTCGCCGGCGGGCTCGCCGTGATCGGCGCGGGCGCCCTTCTCCAGTGCACCCTCGACGCCTCGTCCACCTGGACCGCGCTGCTTCCCGGCCTCGCCCTGACCGGGCTCGGTGTGGGCGCGGTCAGCCCGGTCCTGGCGGCCGGCGCGATGGCCGCCGTCCCGCCGGAGCGCGGCGGCATGGCGGGCGGCGCCCTCAACACGTTCCGCCAGCTGGGTCAGGCCCTCGGGATCGCGGTCCTCGGTCTCGTCCTCCACCAGGGGCTGCGGGCCTCGCTCGCCGACGGATCCACCGGCGTCCCCGATCCGGAGGCCGCCGCCCGCGCCCTGAGCGCGGGTGCGCCGGTGCCCGGTATCCCCTCCGAGCTGGTCCGCGCCGCGTTCGCCAACGCGCTCGACCGCACCCTGCTGGTCGCCGCCCTCACCGCGCTGGTCGGCGCCGCAGTCGTCGCGGTCCTCCTCCGGGCCCGGCCGACCCCGGCCCGACCTCCGGCGGACGGTCGACCCTCTGCGAACGGCCGGGCCACGGAGGAGCGGCCGACGGGCACACTCGCCCAGCGATGACGGTCCGCCGCCTCGCCCGCGCCGGACGTCCTGAAGGAACGGAACGAACGGATCAGGACCGGCCCGAGCAGCTGGTCCGTCGCGAGGTTCGGATCGTCCCCGGCCCGGAACCCCGGTGTCCGGTGCGTCCGGGGCCGGGGGTCCTGGGCCGGGGCCCTGGCTCAGCCCCCGGAGGGGAGCCACTCCAGCGACTGGCCGTGCGGGCCGGTGCGGGCGAGCGGCCGCTCGTTCAAGGCCAGGGTGAAGAGCAGGTGCTCGGTCGCGGGGACGTCCGGCAGACGGCGGTCCACCTCCGGAAGCACGCCCGGGCCCTCGTTGGAGATCCAGGGGCATGCCAGCTCACGCATCGTGGCGGCGAAGGACTCCCGCTCGTCGGGCGTCAGATAGGCGATGACCGCGCTGTGGAAGACCACCGGCGTCGCTCCCGCCGGGGCGGCCGCCACCAGCTCGCGGATCGTCCCGTTGAGGTCCCCGCGGACCAGCTCGGGCGGCTCGGCGCGGGCGATCCGCACGGCGCCCCGCAGCCGGGCCAGCCGCTGGTGCTGCTCGGGCCAGACCAGGGACTCCAGCCACCGGACGTCCTGCGGGTCGGTGACGTCCAGCGGGTTCAGGTCGACGCCGGCCCGCCACGCGATCTCGGGCAGCCGGACGGGCTCCGGGACGACCGCCCCGCCCCGGTCACCGCCGGGCGGGGCACCGGACCCGCTGCCCGTCGTGAGGCACTCCAGAACGACCGGGCTGTCGGCCGGACCGAGAGCCGTGACACCGTCTCCGTGCCGGTACAGGTAGCGGTACCGGTCCGGATACAGGCAGAGGCCCGCCGAGGCGCCGACCTCGATCAGGGCCAACGGCTGCGGCAACCGGGCGAGCACCGGGAGCAGGGCGGCGCACCGGCCCGGCTCGTTCGTCTGCGTCCGGCGCTCCAGGACGGTGGCGCGCACCCGGGGCCAGTGCCGGGCGGTCCAGTCACGAAAGGCGGACTCGTCGTCGATCGGGCCGCCCAGGAAGCGCACCGCGCCCAGCAGCAGGTTGGGCTGACGCTTGGGCGGCGGGAGTTCGTCGATCAGTGCGAGCAGACCCGGGTCGCCGGAGACGGCCGAGGAAAGCCTCTCGTAGGACGGGGAGTTGCCCCGCGCCTCCGTCGTCGCGAACTGCCGGTACCGCCCCGCCGTGTCCACTTCCCGCTCCCCCTCCCGGACGATCGAGCCGGCAGCATACGAGGAGGGCCCCGGAGTCCGCCACAGGGCCTTCCGGCGGGCCGACGCCGGGCCGGGCCGGGCCGGGCAGCCGGAGCCTCCCCCCGCCCCCCGTACCGGCAGCTCGCGCGTCACCCGGCCGGGAGTGCCGCGCGGAACGGCCCGGGGTACCCGATCGGCGGAGCGACGGCCTCGGTGACGCCCTGCTGCCCGAGGACGTCGCAGACCGACGCGAGCAGGGCCGTGTCGCAGTAGATGTGCAGTTCGGTGATCTTCGCCCACTTGATCCGCAGGACGTGCACGCCCTGGTTGGAGTAGTGGTTGCCCTCCCGGTCGGTGAGGTGGTCCACCCACTCGACGAACGCCACGGTGTCCCCGGGCCAGCCCTTGGCGACGACCTTCTTCAGCTCGAAGCGCAGGTCGGGCATGACCTCGGCCAGCCTGTCGTACCAGCGCTGGATCTGCTCCGCGTCGTGCCGCCCGCCCGCCAGGGCGTGCGAGCCGGAGAACCAGTGCTCCGCGTCGGGGGCGAACTGCCGGACGATGGCCGGGTAGTTGCCGCGATTGACCTCGGCGAAGGAGTTGCGCAGGTTGCGCCGGACGATGGCGTGATACACGTTTCCACCCCTGCTCGACATGGTGACGACCCGTCATCGACTCTAGGACCTCCCGGCGGCCGACGGCGTCCCGCCCTCCCCGGGCCCGACGCGTTCCACAGCCGCGCAGGGGCGCAGGCGCCCACCGGCCCCTGGCTCCGGCTCCGGCTCCGGCTTCCCGCGGCGGAGCGAGGCGGCGCGAGGCGGCGCGACCCGGAGGCACCCGCTCGGCTCAACCCGAATCGTGGTGCGAGGCCGTTGTTCGCAGACTCGATACAGGGGCGGACTCCAGGGTCGGACCCATACGGAAGAGGCATCCTCATGAGCAACGGTCTTCGCCACGTCCTCGCGGTGATCGCGGTGACGTCGGTCGGTCTCGGCCTGGCGTCCTGCGGGAGCGCCAAGGAGTCGACCGGCAGCACGTCCTCGGGCAGCGCGGCGTCGGGCGGGACGATCAAGATCGGCCTGCTGCTGCCGGAGACCAAGACGACCCGGTACGAGCAGTTCGACCGTCCGCTGATCGAGCAGAAGATCAAGGAGCTCGCGCCGAACGCGCAGATCGACTACTACAACGCCAACGAGAACGCGACCACCCAGCAGACCCAGGTCGACACCGCCCTCACCAAGGGCGACAAGGTGCTGATCCTGGACGCCGTGGACTCCAAGTCGATCCAGTCCTCCGTCCAGAAGGCGCACGACGCCGGCGTGAAGGTGATCGCCTACGACCGCCTGGCGCAGGGCCCGGTCGACGCCTACGTGTCGTTCGACAACAGGAAGGTCGGCGAGCTCCAGGGACAGGCCCTGGTGGAGGCCGTCGGCGACAAGGCGAACGCCGGGCAGATCATCATGATCAACGGCTCGCCCACCGACCCCAACGCGGCCGACTTCAAGGCGGGCGCGCACAGCGCGATCGACGGGAAGCTCCAGATCGGCAAGGAGTACGACACCCCGAACTGGGACCCGAACAACGCCAACCAGGAGGCCGCGGCGGCGATCACCGCGATCGGCGCCCCGAACGTCGTGGGCGTGTACTCGGCGAACGACGGCATGGCCGCCGGCATCGCGACCGCGCTCAAGGCCGCCGGCCTCAGCGTCCCGCTGACCGGCCAGGACGCCCAGCTCGACGGCGTCCAGCGGATCCTGGTGGGCACCCAGACCATGTCGATCTACAAGCCGTTCAAGCCGGAGACGGACGCCACGGCCCAGATCGCGGTCGCCTTCGCGCAGGGCAGGACGCCCGATCCCGCGCTGCTGCCGACCACCGTGACCAACGGCAGCGGCAACTCCGTGCCCGCCAACCTGATCACCCCGATCGTGCTGACCAAGGACAACATCAAGACCACGGTGGTCGCCGACGGCCTCTACACCCCGCAGCAGATCTGCACCGCCGACTACGCCGCCGCGTGCGCCGAGGCCGGCATCTCCTAGCAGCACACCGCCCGGCCCGCCCGGCCCGCCCGGCCCGCCCGGCCCGCCCGGCCCACCCGGCACCGGCCCCGGCCCCGACGCCCGGGGCCTGCCCCCGGCCGCACCACACGGCCGGCCCCCGAATCCGTAGACGCCCCGCCCCGCCCGGGCGGGGCAAGGGAGTTGGTCACTGTGGCAGGTGAGACCGTTCTGGCCCTGCGCGGGGTCTCCAAACGGTTCGGCGCCGTGCAGGCGCTCACCGACATCGAACTGGAGGTGCACGCCGGCGAGGTGCTCGCCCTGGTCGGCGACAACGGCGCCGGCAAGTCGACCCTGGTCAAGGCGATCGCCGGGGTGCACCAGCCGGACGAGGGCGTCATCGAGTGGAACGGCAGGCCGGTCTCCATCCACCGGCCCCAGGACGCCCAGCACCTGGGCGTCGCCACCGTCTACCAGGACCTCGCGCTCTGCGACAACCTCGACGTGGTCGCCAACCTCTTCCTCGGCCGGGAGATCCGGCGCTTCACCGTGCTCGACGAGGTCGAGATGGAGAAGCGCTCCCGCGAGCTGCTGGACACGCTCTCCATCCGCATCCCCAGCGTCCGCATCCCGATCGCCTCGCTCTCCGGCGGCCAGCGCCAGGTGGTGGCGATCGCCCGCGCGCTGATCGGCTCGCCCAGGGTCGTGATCCTGGACGAGCCGACCGCCGCGCTCGGCGTCGAACAGACCGCCCAGGTGCTCGACCTCGTCGAGCGGCTGCGCGACAAGGGCCTCGGCGTGATCCTGATCAGCCACAACATGGCGGACGTCATGGCGGTCGCGGACACCGTCGCGGTGCTCCGCCTGGGCCGCAACAACGGCGTCTTCGAACGGCGCTCCACCACCCAGGAACAGATCATCTCGGCCATCACCGGTGCCACGGACAACGCCGTGACCCGTCGGCAGGCCCGCGGCACGGAGGGCACCCAGTGAGCGACGACACCCCGGACGGCGAGCAGCGCCGCCACGTCCCGCTGCCCGAGGACAGCATGCCGAAGGGGGGCGTCAACGCACCCGTCCCGGTGGCGCCCGAGGCGACCCCCGCCGTCGACCCCCGGCTGATCGTCCGCCAGGAGGGCGTCAAGGGCTACCTGGGCGAGTTCCGCCGCCGCCTCGGCAGCGGCGAACTCGGCTCGCTGCCGGTCGTCCTGGCCCTGATCGTCATCTGGGCCGTGTTCGGCAGCCTCAACAGCAGCTTCCTCTCCGCGCAGAACCTCTCCAACCTGTCGCAGCAGATCGTCGGCACCGGCATGATCGCGATCGGCGTCGTCTTCGTCCTGCTGCTCGGCGAGATCGACCTGTCGGTCGGCTCGGTCAGCGGCCTGTGCGCGGCGATCTTCGCGGTCATGAACGTCACCCACGGCGTGAACCAGTGGGTGGCGCTGATCGTGGCCATCGCCGGCGGCGCCGTCGTCGGCCTGATCCAGGGCCTGTTCTTCGCCAAGGTCGGCGTGCCCGCCTTCGTCGTCACCCTCGCCGGCAACCTCGGCTGGAACGGCGCCATGCTGCAGATCCTGGGCTCCAGCGGCACGGTCAACCTCTCCGGCAACGACATCGTCTCCAGGCTGTACAGCACCATCTACGGCCAGCAGGCCGCCGCGTACGGCGCGGCCCTGGTCGGCGTCGCCCTGTTCCTCCTCGCCACGCTGGTCGACACCCGCCGCCGCCAGCGCGCCGGAGTACCCTCCCGGCCGATCGTGGACATCGTGCTGCGCACTGCGGTCCTGGCCGTCATCGCCTTCCTGGCGGCCTACACGCTCAACCAGTACAAGGGGCTCCCGCTGGCCCTGCTGATCTTCCTGATCTTCATCGTGGTGCTGGACTTCGTGCTGCGCCGCACCCGGTACGGCCGCCAGGTGTTCGCCCTCGGCGGCAACATCGAGGGCGCCCGCCGCGCCGGCATCAACGTCTCCTGGATCCGCATCAGCGTCTTCGTCATCTGCTCGACGATGGCGGGCATCGGCGGCCTCTTCCTGGCCGCGCAGATCCAGTCGGCCAGCCAGACCTCCGGCGGCGGCAACCTGCTGATGAACGCCATCGCGGCGGCCGTCATCGGCGGCACCAGCCTCTTCGGCGGACGCGGCAAGACCTGGTCGGCCCTGCTCGGCGCGCTGGTGATCGGGTCGATCCAGTCCGGCATGAACATCCAGGGCCTCAGCAACGCCATCCAGTTCATGATCACCGGTGCGGTCCTGCTCGCCGCCGTCGTCATCGACTCCCTGGCCCGCCGCACCCAACAGGCCGCCGGCCGCGCCTGACCCCGCACCACCCCGCGCACGCAGAAGCCCGGGTCGGATACATCCGACCCGGGCTCCGTCCGAGCCGCCTGCGGGATTCGAACCCGCGACCTACGCATTACGAGTGCGTTGCTCTGGCCAACTGAGCTAAGGCGGCAACGTTGCCGGTGGTGACGGCAACGCGGGCCAGTCTACACAGGTTTCGGCGGTGATCCGTACCGGGTCGAGGGGTGCCGTCAGGCGGAGGAGACGGCGAGCTTGGCGGCGAAGCCGGCGAAGAGGGCGGCGACGCCGCTGGTGAGGCCGGCGGAGAGGCGCTTGCGGCGGCGGAAGGCGGCGGCGAGCGTGGTGCCGGCGAAGATCAGGAGGGTGAGGTAGAGAACGCTGAAGGTCTGGAGGATCCCGCCGAGGAGGGCGAAGGAGAGGACGGGGCTGCCGTAGGAGGGGTCCACGAACTGGGTGAAGAAGGAGAGCAGGAAGAGGATGGCCTTGGGGTTCAGCAGGCTGATCACCAGGGCCCGGCGGAACGGGCGCTCGGTCGGCTCCGGGGCGGCGTCGGGGGCGGCGTCGGCGCCTGCGCGGTGCTCGCGCCAGAGCTGGCGGGCGGCGCGGAGCATGCCGATGCCTATCCAGAGCAGGTAGGCGGCGCCGCCGAACTTGACCACCGCGAAGACGGCCGGGTTGGCCTCCAGGAGGGAGGCGGCGCCCAGCGAGGTGAGGCTGATCAGTGTGAAGTCTCCGACGAAGACCCCGGCGGCGGCGGTGTACGCGGTCCGGACGCCCTTGCGGGCGGCGACGGAGAGGACGTAGAGGGAGTTGGGGCCGGGGAGGAGGATGATCACGAGGGCGCCGAGGACGTACGTCGCCAGGTCGTTGACTCCGAGCACGGTGGGCTCCGGTGGGGGTGACGGGGAGAGCGAGGGGCGCTCATCGTAACGTCGTACCGGAGGGTGGTTGAAGGTGATTTCCCCCGCCCGTCCGACCCGTCCTGACACTCCCGCCCGGACCGCCTCACCGACCGCAGCGCTTCCCGTTCTCCGGGGCTTCGCCGCCCAGCAGGTAGCGGTTGACGGCGCCGTCCAGACAGGTGTCGTGGCGGCCGTACGCGGTGTGGCCGTCGCCGTCGTAGGTCAGCAGCCGACCGGACTCCAACTGCCCGGCCAGCGCCTGCGCCCAGGCGTACGGGGTGGCCGGGTCGCGGGTGGTGCCGACGACGACGATCGGCGTGGCGCCGGAGGCGCGGACGGTGTGCGGCGCGCCGGTGGGCCGGGCCGGCCAGTAGGTGCAGGTCAGCGCCATCCAGGCCATGTCGCGACCGAAGCGCGGCGAGGCCCGCTCGAAGTCCGGCACGGCGCGCGCGGCGTCGTCCGGACCGGCGAAGGGAGCGGGCAGGTCGAGGCAGTTCACGGCCATGTTGGCGAACATCAGGTTGGGGTACGAGCCGCCCGGCTCCCGGCCGTAGTAGTCGTCCGAGAGCTTCAGCAGGCCGGTGCCGTCGCCGGCCCGGGCGTCGGCCAGCGCGGTGCGCAGCCGGGGCCAGAGGAAGTCCGCGTACATGGCCTGGATGACGCCGGTGGTCGCCTGCGCCTCGGTGAGCCGGCGGCTGTCGGAGGTGGTCGGCAGCGGGTGGGCGTCGATCGCCGCGAACAGGGCGGCGAGTTGCTCGCCGGCCTTCTGCTCGGTCCGGCCGAGCGGGCAGTCCTCGCGCTTGGCGCAGTCCTGGGCGAAGGCGGCCCAGGCGGTCTCGAAGCCGCCGGCCTGGGTGCGGTTGCCGGCCAGTGAGTCGAGCGAGGGGTCCATCGCGCCGTCGAGCACCATCCGCCCGGTCCGGCCGGGGAAGAGCCCCGCGTAGGTGGCACCGAGGAAGGTGCCGTACGACTTGCCGACGTAGTTGAGCCGCTCGTCGCCGAGCAGGGCCCGCAGCACGTCCAGGTCGCGGGCGGCCTCGACGGTGCTCAGGTGGCCGAGCCGGTCCCCGGCCTGCCGGCGGCAGCCCTCGGCGAACTCCTTGGCGGCGGCCACCAGGGCGTCGATCTCGGCCGGGTCGTCGGGAGTGATGTCGACGGCGGTGTAGGCGTCCATCCGCTCGCCGTCCAGGCAGGTCACCGGGGCGCTGCGGCCGACTCCGCGCGGGTCGACGCCGACCAGGTCGTACCGGGCGCGGACGCCGCTGTCGTAGGTGCGGGCGACGCCCTCGACGTACTCGACGGCGGAGGCGCCGGGGCCGCCCGGGTTGAGCAGCAGCGAGCCGAGCCGGTCGCCGCGGGCGGCGCCCGCCGCCCCGGAGCCGGTGACGGCCGGGGCGCGGACCGCGGCCAGCGTGAGGTCTCCGCCGGCCGGGCGGTCGTAGTCCAGCGGCACCTTGAAGGTGGTGCACTCGTAGCCGTCGTCGCACGGCTGCCAGGCGAGTCGCTGCCCGTAGTAGGACGCGAGCGCGGCGGGGACGGCGGCGGGCAGCGGCTCCAGCGGCGCGGCCGCGGGGCGGGGGGCGCCCGCGAGCGCCGCTGCCGGCGCGGAGCCGGAAGCGGCGGCAGAGGCAGCGGCGGAAGCAGAACCGGAGGCGGGAGCGGACGGGGCAGACGCGGGCGCGTCACCGGCCGGCGGCACCGTGTCGGAGGAGGCCGCGCCGGGGGTGGTCGTCCCGGTCGGGGTGCAACCCCCCGCCACCAGCCCGACGGCCGCCAGCAGTGCGGCCGCGGCGACCACGCCCGCACGCCGTTCACGGTCGGCCCGCAGCTCGGCCGGCATAGGGGTCCCCCTCAGCTGATCGCGTCCGGCGGCTTCGGTGCCGTCCGGGTTCCGCCACCGGGTACCGGTGCCGCTCCGGGCACCGGTACCGGGAAGCGTAGTGCCCGCCCGGGCGGGTCAGGACGCCTTGGCGAGCGCCTCGCCGAGGTACTGCGCCGCCTGCCGGACCAGGCGCAGTCGGATCCGGTCCGCCGAGTAGTCCTGCGCGTTGTCGGAGATCCGTACCTCCGCGCGGGCGGCGGCTCCGGTGCCGGAGCGCAGCGTGGACTGCAGCTTGCGGGCCGCGTCCAGCCCGGCGGTGTCGGCCTTGCCCGCGGCGAGCAGCAGCTTGGGGGCGGCGGTGGCGGGCGCCTCGGCCCCGGTCCGGGCGAGTGCGGCGGTGTCGTACCGGCCGGAGACGGCGGCGGCCGCGCCGTAGAGGTCGGGGCGGGCGAGCCCGGCGGCCGCGGCGCAGGGCGCGCCGCCCTCCACACCCAGCGTGCCCCAGCCGGCCGGCCCGGGCGGCAGGGTGCGGAAGGTGGCGGCGATGGTGGTGCGGAGCGCGGCGTCGTCGGCGACGGCCATCGGGGCGGCGGCGAGCAGGTCGCAGGGGTGCCCGGTGCCGATCGGTGCCTCGGGGGCGACCAGGATGAACGGGCGGGCCTTGGCGCCCTGGGCAGCGGAGGAGAGGCCCTCGAAGACGTCGGGGACCTCGGTGTCGGCGGTCTTCCCCGGGCCGGCGGCCTGCATCACGACGACCGGGAAGCGGGCGTTCGGGTCCTTCCCGTACTGCGCGGGCAGCCAGACCCGGACGTTCCGCGGGTGGCCGTCCGGGCCGGGGACGGCCGACTGCAGCAGCTCTCCGCCGCCCGGTCGGCCGACGCTGTCGAACCGGCTGACCACCGGCGGCGGGGCGGGCGCGCCGGCGGCTTCCGCAGGAACCGCAGCCACGGCGGGGGCCGCGGCGGGGGCCGGGGCGGCGGCAGGTGCTCCGCCCGCGGACTCCGGCGGCGCGGCCTGACGGTCCGCTCCCCCGCCGTCGGCCGACCGGTCGGCGGCGGACCCGGTCGGTGTGCCGACCCCGGCCAGGTCGCCGAAGGCGCCCAGGGCCGTGAGCAGGGTCAGCACGGTGACGCAGATCCCGCAGACCATCGCCCCGGCCGCCCGTACCAGCATCGGCCGCTGGTCGCCGGTCAGCTCGTACGTCTCGGCGGCCCGTAGATCGCGCCAGCGCAACAGCGCGCCGCGCGCCAGCCAGATCCCACCCCCCGCGGCGGCGAGCAGGGGAACGACCAGAAGCGAACCGACCATGGGACGCACCACCTCGGGGAGGGCCGGACGACCGGGCCCGGCGCCGTACGGGACGCGACGGCCCCGGGACCGGGGCTCAGTCGGCCCCCAGCGTGCAAGACGACCCGGCGGCCGCACGAGGCTGTGCCCGGCGCGTATCGCTCGTTCACTCGAAGGTGGGACGCCGGGTAGGCGGGAAGCCGTACCCGAGGGGTGGTCCGGGGCTCGGCGCAGCAGCTCCCGGGCCGGTGCCGGCGCACGGACCGGCAGGAACCCGCACGCATCTCAGGGCTTCCGCACGGCTCCCTGCTACGCGCGCGCGGGCCCGGAGGCTCACCCCGCCCGCAGGGCCACCGTCATCGCCTCGACGGCGAGCAGCGGGTCGACGTTCCGGTCCAGAGCGCGCCGGCAGGCCAGCACGGCCTCGATCCGCCGCAGCGTCGACTCCGGCGGACCGGACTGGGCGACCCGCCCGAGCGCCTGCCGCTGGTCCTCGTTGGCCAGCGCTCCGGTCGAGCCGAGCTGGATCGCGAGGACGTCCCGGTAGAAGCCGAGCAGGTCGAGCAGCGCGACGCCCAGCGTCTCGCGGCGGGTACGGGTGGCGCGGCTCTTCTGCCGCTTCTCCAGTTCCTTGACCGCCCCGGCCATGCCGCGCGGTGTCTTGCTGCCCTCCGCCGCGCCGTACGCGGCCTTGAGGTCGTCGGTCTCCCGGGCGTCCTGGGTCTCGGCGAGCGCCTCGGCGTCGGCCTTGGCGGTGTCCACCAGGCGCTGCGCGGCGGCCAGGCAGCCGCCGATGTCGGCGACCTCCAGCGGGATCCTCAGCACCTCGTCGCGGCGGGTCCGGGCCTGCTCGTCGACGGCGAGGCGGCGCGACCGCTCGATGTCGCCCTGGCCGGCGAGTGCGGCCAACCGGGCGGTCCCGGGCTCGACGCCGTCCCGGCGGACCAGCATGTCGGCGACGGCCTCGGCGGCCGGGGTGCGCAGCACCAGCGTGCGGCAGCGGGACCGGATGGTCGGCAGCACGTCCTGCACGGAGGGCGCGCAGAGCAGCCAGACGGTGCGCGGGGACGGCTCCTCCACCCCCTTCAGCAGGGCGTTGGCGGCGGCCTCGGTGAGGCGGTGCGCGGCGTCGACGAGGATCACCGACCAGCGGCCGTTGGTCGGGTAGCTGGAGGCGCGCAGCACGAGGGCGCGCATGTCGCCGACACCGATCGACAGGCCGTCGGTCCGGACGTACTTGACGTCGGCGTGGCTGCCCGCGAGCACGGTGTGGCAGCCGTCGCAGAAGCCGCAGCCGGGCGTGCCGCCGAGCGCGAGGTCGGGGCTGGTGCACTGGAGGGCGGCGGCGAAGGAGCGGGCGGCCGTGATCTGGCCGGCCCCGGGCGGACCGGTGAACAGCCAGGCGTGCGTCATCAGCGAGGCGTTGCCGCCCGCCCCGGCCGCGGCTCCGCGTCCGGCGGCGACCGTCGCCCCGGCCGACCGGGCGGCGGCGGTCAGCTGCTCGACCACCCGGTCCTGGCCCACCAGGTCGTCCCAGACGGCCACTGCTGCTCCCAAGCTAGGTTCGGACCCCACCCCGGACGGCTCCGCCGTGCCGCGGACCGGTTGGCGGTAGCCGCAGCGGTACGGACCGCTGGTGGCGGCAGGGACCGGGATGTCGGACGGCGGCCCCGGCGCCGTCTCCGTCGTCGAGCATACGTGGCCGGTACGACGGCGGGCGGTGCTGCCGGAGC
>NZ_JBHXKE010000041.1:0-45824 GCF_042722765.1 Kitasatospora sp. NPDC058406 | reverse complement strand
GGCGGGCGCCGCGCGGTGGGCGGGTGAGCGCCGCGCGGAGGGCGGTCGGCCGGACGGGCGGTCAGGCCTGGGCGGAGAAGACCGGCAGGTAGCCGCCCGAGTGGCCGGAGGCCTTCGGGTGGTAGCTCTCCTCCACCGGCAGGGTGGTGCTGTTCAGCCAGGTGGTGGAGGAGCCGCAGATCTCGTGCTCCCGGAAGGCCGAGCGGACGTCACCGAAGGCGAAGCCCGCGTTGGCGGCGCGCTTGGCGAGCACGTCGGCGAGGACGTCGGCGGCGCTGTTGATGGCGGCCCGCTTGGTGTCGCCGATGCCGAAGATGCAGTTGCCGCCGACCTTGTAGAGGTGCGGGTAGCCCAGGACGACCACCCTGGCGTTGGGCGCCTTGGCGTGGATGGCCGCGTAGACCTGGTCGAGCTTGCCGGGAAGCGTGGTGGTGGCGTAGTTCTTCGCGGTGGCGACGGCGTTGAGGCACGCGCTCTCGGAGTCCAGCACGCAGGTCTGCATGGTGCCGGCGAAGCCCGCGTCGTTGCCGCCGACGCTGATGCTGACCAGCGTGGTGCCCGAGTTCAGCGCCGAGAGCTGGCTGTTGAGCACGTCACCGGTCTTGGCGCCCGAGCAGGCGACGAAGGCGAAGGAGGACGGCGCGTGCGCGTTCTTCCAGAGGTACGGGTAGGCGTTGGTGCTCCGCTTGCAGTTGCCGCTCTCGCCGGTGTAGCTGCCGGCCCCGAGGCCGGACGCGTACGAGTCGCCGAGCGCGACGTAGTTGACGCCGGCGGCCTGGGCCGAGGAAGCCGTGAAGAGGGTGGTCAGGGAGAGGAACGCCGCGAGGGTGGCGACGGACATGGCACGGGCAGGACGTAGCATGACACCTCCTGGGAGTGACGTGCGTCACATCATTTGATACCAGGCGGTAGGTATCGCGGGAAGCGGTCATGCCAAGGCAATTGACAGTCGGTCTGACAACGATGGAGTGAACTGCCGTGCCGGCGACGGAAAGTGCGACGTGCACGCCGGTGCGACGGACAACCCGTTCGGGGGACACAAGGGCAGCTCCGGGGCACGGCGCCCCGGGTCGTCGACGCGCGGTGCCGGGGACGACGGGGGGACGACGGCGGTGTGGCGACCCGACGTCAGGTCACCGCACCCCTGTGGGCGGTCTCCGTTCGACCGGCCGACGGACGATCAGGCGCGGCGGCCACCAGTGCCCGTACGGTCGGTCAGCGATCCTTCGGTCCGACCCGGGCTCGGTGGCGCGGAGCGGTCCCGCGCCCCGGCCCCGAGCCCCCAGGCCCGAGCCCCCCCGGATTCACGCCCCCGGATTCACCCCGGGGAACACCTCGCAGCCCTCCACCGGGAGCTCCTCGATGGCCTCGTTGGCAGCGGCCGGCACCCCCAGCCTCCGGACGGCGGTCGCCACGGCCGCCCGGGCCTGGCGCAGCCCGGGCGCACCCCAACCGAGGAGTTCGACCGCGAGACCGGGCGCGACCAGCAGCCGCCGGTAGTGCCGCCCCGAGGCCGGGTCCGGGGCGCTGGGGCCGACCGCCCGCAGCGCGGCGGCCATCCGGACGCGGGCGCACTCGTGCCCGCCGTTGGCCGAACCGACCCGGTCGTAGAGGTAGCCGAGGTAGTACGGCGTGCCGATCAGCGCCTGGGCCTCCTCGGCCGCCTCCCGGGCCAGCGCGGAGCCCGGGTCGCCGGCGTCCTCCGGTTCCAGCGACCCGCCGGGGAGCGAGACGATGCCGTCCTTGGGGTTGACCAGGGTCAGTACCCGGCCGTCGGGGGCGAACAGCCACCCCCAGGACTGCTTGACCGGGAGCCCGGCGGGCACCCGCTCGCCCGGCCGCCACGGCCACCCCGCGGTGGGGCGACGACGCACCTTCCCGAGCAGTTCGGCGACCTCCGCGCTGAACTCGATCCGGCCCATGCGCCCCCCCTTTCGGTCTCGGGCTCGCCGGACCGACGGGGCGCGGGGTGGACCCGCAGTGCGCGCGGTTCGGGGCTGAGCGGCGGGGTCGGCGGCGTGGGGCACCGGCCGTTCCCACTGTTGATCTTCCCCGAAATCTTCCCCGAACAGGCGGTCGATGAACAGTCCCCAGCGCCGCTCGGTGGACGCGCCGGACCGAAAGGGCAGGTCAGCCCGAGGGCCCACCGTCCTCCCCGGGCCGCGCGCCGGTAGGCCGTCCGCCGGGCGCGCCCGGACCGCCCGGCGGCGGGTCGGCGGAGGAATCCGGGCCCTCCGGCGGCGCCTGCGGGAGCGGGAACCCCGGCAGCGGGACCGCCGCCGGCGGGAAGGGCATGCCCCGGCCGACGTCGTCCGCGAGCGAGTCGAGCACCTCCCGGACGGTCATCGGCCGCAGCCGGCCCCCGTCGAGCGCCCAGCCGCGCACCGTCTGACCTCCGGGCGCCGCCGGGTCGCCGTGCAGCACCATCGCGCCCGCGCCGCCGCCGGCCACACCCGCCGCCAGCGTCACGCAGAACGCCTCGGTGTCCCGCCCGCCCGCGCGGAGGCGTCCGCGCTCCACCCGGACGTCCGCCGCCGAGGACAGCTCCTCGCCGTCCTCGGGGCCGTGGCAGCGGATCGTCACGAGGTGGACGCCCTCGCCCGCACCCCCGGCCAGCGCGAGGAGGACGCCGACGGCGTACCTCGTCACCGCCGCCGACCGCCGCTCCGCCGGCGGCCCCTCGCCGACCGCCGACAGCAGCGCGGCCATGGCGACCGAGATCCGCACCCTGGCCCGGTGGTCGTCGGCCAGTTCGGGGAGGAGCGCCACCAGCCGCTGGCCCGCGTAGACGAACGGCTCCCCCGCCAGCTCGGGATCGGCCGCGTACGCGACCCGGGCCGCCGCGTCCGCCGGGTCGAAGCCGAGTGCTTCGCAGTAGTCCTCGAAGTCGGCCGGGTCGAAGACCCTCAGGTGCACCTCCAGACCCTGGCCGTACAGCGCCCGGAGCTGGACCGCCGCACGCCTCAGGTAGGCCCGGAAGGGCAGGTCGCCGAAGAGGCCGTGCCGGGACAGGTCGGCGAAGTCGGCGGCGCGGACGACCAGCGCGAGCGCCACCGGCTGCGGCGGCGGCGCACCGCGCGGTCGCCACCGGCGCCGGTCCCCGGTACCGGGCCCGGCCGGACCGGCCGACCCGGGGCCGCTCGCTCCCCCGCCCGGGGGACGCCCACCGGGGGGACCGGCCGGCACGCCACCGGCGGCCGGTCCCCCCGGTCCGGGGCGGCGCCGGGCCGGACCGGCCGCCCGAAGCCGCACCGCCCGCCGCGCGGCAGCACCGGCCCGGGCCCGCCGACCGGGGCCGGGGCGGTCCCGCAGGCCCGGGGGATCGAGGTGGTCGAGGAGATCGAGGAGATCGAGGAGGTCGTCGGGGAAGGGGAAGCGGAACTGCCCGGTCATGGCCGTGTCCTTCCGTTCGGTCGTTCTCGCGGTCGCCGCCGGACCGCCCCGCACCTGCGGGCTCCCGGCGACCGCGAACATACACACCGTCACTGACAATCGACCGAGAGCGACCTCCGCCGGACCGGGGCAGGTCACGGCGGACGGGCCGCCGTCCCCGTTCCGGACCGCGTTGTCGGTGACGCCCGTTATGGTCGGGGACCATGCGACTGCTGCATACCTCCGACTGGCATCTCGGACGCTCGTTCCACCGGGAGAGCCTGCACGACGCCCAGCGCGCGTTCCTGGACCACCTGGTGGCGGTGGTCCGGTCCGAACGCGTGGACGCCGTGCTGGTCGCCGGCGACGTGTACGACCGGGCGCTGCCCGGCCTGGAGGCGGTCGCCCTCTTCGACGACGTCCTGCACCGGCTCGCCGACCTGGGCGTGCCGACGGTGTTCATCAGCGGCAACCACGACTCGGCCCGCCGGCTGGGCGTCGGCGCGGGCCTCATCGGCCGGGCCGGCGTCCACCTGCGGACCGACCCGGGCGAGTGCGCCGCGCCCGTCGTGCTCGCGGACGCGGACGGACCGGTCGCCGTCTACGGGCTTCCGTACCTGGAACCGACGCTGGTGCGGGAGCGGTTCGGGCTGGCCCGCGGCGGTCACGCCGCGGTGCTCGGCGCCGCGATGGACCAGGTCAGGGCCGACCTGGCGGGCCGCCCGGCGGGCACCCGGGCGGTCGTCCTGGCGCATGCCTTCGTCACCGGGGGCGAGCCCAGCGACAGCGAGCGGGACATCGCGGTCGGCGGCGTCGCGGCGGTGCCCGCGTCCGTCTTCGACGGCGTGCACTACGCGGCCCTCGGTCATCTGCACGGCTGCCAGACCCTCGCCCCGCACCTGCGCTACAGCGGTTCCCCGCTCGCCTACTCCTTCTCCGAGACCGACCACCGCAAGACGATGTGGCTGGTCGACCTCGTGGCGGACGGCTCGGTCGCCGCCGAGCGGGTCGACTGCCCGCAGCCCCGGCCGCTGGCGCGGCTGCGCGGCCGGCTCGACGAGCTGCTGACCGACGAGGGGCACGCCGCCGCCGAGCAGGCGTGGGTGCAGGCGACGCTCACCGACCCGAGCCGTCCGACCGAACCGATGGAACGGCTGCGACGCCGCTTCCCGCACACCCTCCAGCTGCTCTTCGAGCCCGAGGCGACGACGGCGGACGCCTCCCCGTCCTATGCGGCCAGGGTCAGCGGACGGACCGACCTGGAGATCGCCGAGGGCTTCCTGCGGCACGTCCGCCCCGGTGCCGATCCGGACGCCGACGAGCTGGGCTGGCTGCGCGAGGGCTTCGAACGCGTCCGGCAGACCACCGACCGGAAGGCCGAGCTGCCCCGATGAGACTGCACCGGCTGACCGTCACCGCCTTCGGCCCGTTCGCGGGCAGCGAGACGGTCGACTTCGACGCGCTGGCCGCCGGCGGGCTCTTCCTGCTGCGGGGAGCCACCGGCGCGGGCAAGAGCAGCGTGCTCGACGCCGTCTGCTACGCCCTGTACGGCGAGGTCCCCGGCACCCGGCGGGCCAACCGGCTGCGCAGCGACCACGCCGATCCGAAGCGGCTGACCTCGGTCCGGCTGGAGCTGACGCTCGGCGGGCGGCGGCTGGAGATCACCCGGCTGCCCGAGCAGCCGCGGCCGAAGAAGGTCGGCAAGGGCACGACGGTCGAGCGTGCCCAGACCCTGCTCCGCGAGTGGTCGACGGACGGCGGCGACGCTACCGGGGCCGGATCCGGGGGGAACGGAGACGGCGACGGGAGCGGCGGGCCGGGCTGGCGGGCGGTCAGCAAGTCGCACCAGGAGGCCGGCGAGGAGATCCACCGGCTGATCGGGATGAGCAGGGACCAGTTCTGCCAGGTGGTGCTGCTGCCGCAGGGTGACTTCGCGCGGTTCCTGAGGGCCGACTCGGAGGAGCGCGGCAAGCTGCTGCGGCGGCTGTTCGACACCGAGCGCTTCCAGTCCGTCGAGTCCTGGCTGGCCGAGCAGCGCCGGGCCCAGGAGGCGGCCGTCCAGACCGGCCGCCGCCGGCTGCGGGACTTGGCCAGCAAGGCCGAACAGGCGGCCGGCCCGGACGCCGAACCCGTCGAGGGCTGGGTGCCGGCCGAGGACGAGCCGGTCCCGGCGACCGGCGTGCAGGCCGGCACCGAGCTCACAACCGGGGTGCTCGGCTGGGCCGCCGTGCTGCGCGGCGGCGCGGCCGAACAGCTCGCCGTGACCGAGGCCGCGCTGGCCGGCGCGGAGGAGGCCCATCTGGAGGCCCAGCGGGCGGGGGCCGCCGCCGAACAGCTCGCCGACCGGCAGCAGCGGCACCGGCAGGCGGTGGCCGAGGCCGCCCGCCTGGCCGGGGACGAGCCGGCCCGGACGGCCGACCGCCGCCGACTGGCCGCAGCCCTGGCGGCGGTCGGGGTCGAGTCGGTGCTGCACCTGCGCGACTCCGCCGCGGTCGCCCACCGGACGGCCCGCGAGGAGGAACGACGGCACCGCGCGGCCCTGGCAGCCGCCGGCGGCCCGGACGGCGAGGGCCGCGCCCTGGCGCACGCCGAGGCCGAGGAGCTGGCCGAGGCCGAACGCGGGCTGCGCGCCGAGCTGGTCCGGCTGGAGGCGGCGGCGGCGGACGAGCGGCGCTGCGCCGAGCTGGACGGCGCACAGGCGTCGCTGGCCGCCGACCGGCAGCGCGCCGACGACCTCGCCGAGGAGGCGGCCGACTGGCTGTCCGGCTTCGAGGCGCGGTTCGCCGCCCTCCAGGAGGAGCAGTCCGTCGCGCGGGACGCGGCCGCGCAGGTCGACCGGCTGGACGTCCGGCGCAGCGAGCTGACCGGCCGCCTGACCGCCGCACGCGGCCGGGACGCGCTGCAGCGGGAGATCGACCGGGCCCGGCCGCAGGCACTCGCGCTGCGCGCCGACGCGCTGGACGCCCGCCGGCACAGCCAGGACCTGCGCGAGCTCCGGCTCGCCGGCATGGCCGCCGAACTCGCGGCACAGCTGCGGGCCGGGGCGCCCTGCCGGGTCTGCGGCTCCCCCGAACACCCGGCGCCCGCCCGGCCGTCCGGCGAGCAGGTCCGCGCGGCCGACGAGGACCGCGCCCAGGCCGCCCAGACGGCCGCCGAGCAGGCGGCCGACACCGCCGAACGGGAGCTCGCCGACCTCCAGGTGCGCCAGGCCGCCGCCGCCGGGGCCGCCGGCGCGGAGAGCACCGACGCCCTGGCCGAGGCCCTCGGTGGGCTGGAGCGGGAGCACCGCACGGGGGTCCGGGTCGCGGAGGGGCTCGGCGCGATCGGGCGACGGATCGAGCAGACCACCCGGGAGCAGGCCGCCCGGCTCACGGCCCTCGGCGACGCGCGTGAGCGGAGTGCCGAGCTCGGCGCCCGGATCCGCACCCTGCACGCCGAGCGGGAGGAGCGGGGCGGCCGGGTGGCGGCGGCCCGGGGCGGCGCGCCGTCGGTCGCCGCCCGCGCGGCCGGCCTGGCCCGCCTCGCGTCGGCCGTGTCCGCCCTGGCGGGCGCGGCCCGGACGGCTGCCGAGGCGGCGTACCGGCTGAAGGAGGCCGAGGGCGAGCTGGCGCGGGCCGCCGTCGCGGCCGGGTTCCCGAGCGCGGAGGACGCCGTCGCCGTCCTGCTGCGCCGGGAGGAGCGCGAGCGGCTGGAGCTGCGGCTGGAACGCCACCGCGCCGAGCTGGCGGCGGCCGAGCGGCGGCTCGCCGAACCGGAGCTCGCCTCCGCGGCGGCCTGCCCGCCGGCGGATCTGCCCGGCACCCGGGCCCGGCTCCACGCCGCCACCGACCGCCTGCGGGCGGCGCACGCCGCCCGGGACGCGGCGCGCGCCCGCTGCGACGCGCTCGCCGGGATCGGGCGGCAGCTCGCCGAGCTGGCCGGCTCGCTCGCCCCGGCGCTGGCCCGGTACGGCCGGATCAACCGGCTGGCCGCGCTCGCCGCCGGCACGTCCGCCGAGAACCGGCTGCGGATGCGGATGGAGTCGTACGTCCTGGCGGCCCGGCTGGAGCAGGTGGCCGCGGCGGCGAGCGACCGCCTGGTCCGGATGTCCGGCGGTCGCTACACCCTGGTCCACAGTGACGACCGGGGCACCGGCACCAAGCGTTCGGGGCTGGCCCTGCGGGTGGTGGACGCCTGGACCGGCACGGAGCGCGACACCGCGACCCTCTCCGGCGGCGAGAGCTTCTTCGCCTCGCTCGCGCTGGCCCTGGGCCTGGCCGACGTGGTCACCGACGAGGCCGGCGGCATGCCGCTGGACACCCTGTTCATCGACGAGGGGTTCGGCAGCCTCGACGAACACACCCTGGAGGAGGTGATGGACGTCCTCGACGGTCTGCGCGAGCGGGACCGCGCCGTCGGCATCGTCAGCCACGTCGCCGACCTGCGGAGCCGCATCCCGACCCAGCTGCTGGTCCGCAAGGGCCGGCACGGCTCCACGCTGGCCCTGGCGGGGCGGGAGGACGCCTGACCGGGGGACCGACGGCGGGCGTTCGGAACGCCGGGGAGCGCCGGGGAGCGCAGGGCCCGGCGCGGTCAGCCGGAGCAGGCGATCCGCTGCGCCTGCTGCCAGGCGCACACCGGGCAGAGCGTGGTGCCCGGGTGGTCGGCGGGCAGCTCGGTCGGGTCGCCGCACAGGACGCAGTCGGCGCGCGGACCGGTCAGCTCCGGATCGTGCACCAGCGCCGCCTCTGCGCCACCGGGCGCCAGGGCACAGACCCCGCTGTCCGTGGCGTCCGTCGCGTCTGGGACGTTCCGGGCGTCCTCGTGGTTCGTGACCGCTTCGCTCATGCCGCCTTCCTACTCCGCACCCCGGCCCTGCCGCAAGGCGCCGGGGAGACCGCCCCGGGGGCGCGGCGCGAGGAACCGGGCCACCGCGGACGGCGAGACCCCGGGGCGAAGGGCACGTCCTGACGTCCGGGAGGCGGCGGGTACGGTGAACCGCATGCCCGACGCCCCTGCGCCGCCCCCCGCCCTGCACCGACGGCTGCTGACCGCCCGGGCCGCCGAGCCCAGCTACCCGGAGGTCGGCGCCACGCGGGACGCCAGGCTGCCGGACGGGTACGCGCACCTGCGACGACGCGTCCATCTCGGACGCGGGCCCGAGGTGCTGGAGCGGGCCGGACGGTACGTACTGGGCTGGGGCAGCCAGCTGGGCACCGGCTTCGCCGTGTATCCGCACACGCCCGCCGAGCCGGGGGCGACCGTCCTGCTGCGCCTCAGCCTGCCCGGCACGCGCCGCCCCCGGATAGTGATCCCGTGCCGGGTGGTGTGGACCGTCGACGAGCCGGACCGGATCGGCTTCGCCTACGGAACGCTGCCCGGCCACCCGGAGTGCGGCGAGGAGGCGTTCCTGGTGTCCATGGACGCGGCGGGCGAGGTCTGGTTCGAGGTGACCGCGTTCTCCCGGCTCGCCGCCCGGTACGCGCGGATCGGCCGACCGGTCGCGCTGCTCTGCCAGTACCTGGCGATCGAGCGGTACCTCGCCGCCGTGGCCTCCGCCGCCGTCGGCCGCCCCCGGAC
Organism: Kitasatospora sp. NPDC058406; assembly: GCF_042722765.1. Taxonomy (NCBI): domain Bacteria; kingdom Bacillati; phylum Actinomycetota; class Actinomycetes; order Kitasatosporales; family Streptomycetaceae; genus Kitasatospora; species Kitasatospora sp. NPDC058406. Next base: position 36,893 of record NZ_JBHXKE010000041.1, on the reverse strand, counting down.
CGGCCCCGACGACACCGGCCCCGCCGAGGTGGCCGCCCGGCCCGCGCCGGACGCGCGGCGTACTCCACCGACGGTCGCCGCTCCGTAGCCGGCAGCCGCCGGGGCCCGGGCGCCCGGGCCCGGTGCGGCCGGGCCCGCCGGGCCCGGGCACCCCCGGCCGAGCCCGGGCCGGCCCGGATCAGCCCAGGAACGAGAGCCGGACGGACCGCCGGGGGTTGTCGCCGTTGGTGTCGATCAGGACCACGGACTGCCAGATGCCCAGGGCCAGTTGGCCGCCTATCACCGGCAGGGTGGCGTGCGGGGCGACCAGCCCGGGAACGACGTGGTCGCGGCCGTGGCCGGGACTCCCGTGCCGGTGACGCCAGCGGTCGTCGGCCGGAATCAGCTCGCGCAGCGTGGCCAGGAGGTCGTCGTCACTGCCCGAGCCGGTCTCCAGTACCGCGATGCCCGCCGTGGCGTGCGGCACGAAGACGTTGAGCAGGCCGTCGCGTCCGACCGCGTGGTCGTTGAGGAACCGCGTGCAGCGGTCGGTGATGTCGAGCGCGACCTCGCGGCTGCCGGTGGTGATCTCGAAGGTCGTGGTCCGGAAGGTCGTGGACGTGGTGTAAGTGTGGTCCGCCATGCCGTCATCCTGGCTCACGCCGGGGGGTGCGGCTGCCAGCCTCGCCGACTCCCCGTGCCGGGGCGGCAAGTCACCGTAGAGTGAGAGGTTCAGACCTCTCGGAGGCCCGGGCACCCGGTCCCGCAGGTCGCCTGCGGGAGGCGTGCGGGGCGCGGCGAAGACCCGACGGTTCTGTGAGGATCCGCCGGGCCGGTGCTGGTGGGTGCGAGGGATGACGGGCACCCCGGGGCCTGGGGCCCTCAGCCGCGCCCACCGAAGAGACCCCGTCGCAGCCGGCGCAGCGGCGCCAGCAGCTTGACCCGTGCGTGACGGCGCGGCGGCGCGGTCGGGGCACTGGCGCCGCGCGGCGTCAGCTCCCTTATCAACCCGAGCGCCTCGGCGGTGTCCACCGCCGGGAGTGCGGGCGCGCCGAGCACAGCCAGGTGACGCTCGATCCGGCGGCCGGTCGCGCCGACACCGCACTGGATCGCCGGCACGCGGGGCCGAGTCCGGACTTGCATCTGTTCCATCAGTTTCCCACCCCTACGAGGCGCCAGGGCCGTGAGGCGAAGACTATCCGTGAGAGACGGCCTTCGCGCAACCGTCCTAGTGTGCTGCCACCGTATCGTGCGGCGTCAACTGACACTGCACCAGGGGCCGCTCGGCCGGTCACGACTAGGCATCAATGATGGTGCACGACCGGCCGCACGTCAGCGGGGCCTTCGGGGCACGCGCCCGGCGCCCGCCCCGAAGGTGTGCGCCGGGGCGCACGGAGTCACCGCCGTCTCACCTCCCGTAGCCGCCGGGCGGGCGGTGGAGCGAGGGTCGAGCGAGGGTGGCCGACCACAATCGGAGTCCGACTGTCCGTTTAGGAAGTGAACACAGACGAGGGATTGACGCGAGCCTTGGCTCCAAGCAATATCTCTAACGACCGCGCAGGCGTGATCCCCTTCCGCAGGCCCGTTCGACTGATGAAGATTCCGGCTCCCCCGAGCCACTGCCGGGCCGCCTCGACGCTGCGGCGACCCGGCTCGGGCGGTGCCCGGACCGGCGGCCGGCCGTAGAGGGTCGGCCGGGCCGCCACCAGGCTGCCGGTGCCGCCCCGCACGGGTCCGGCACCGGCGGTCCCGGGAGTCCCCGCGTCCACCCCGTCCCCGCCCGCACCCCGCCCCTCGGACCGGCCGCAGTGTGCCGCCGGGACCGCCCCGTCCGGCGGGTACGCGCACGCCGCTCGGTAGACTCGGCCAGCGTGCCAGTTCTCCTCAGCATCGTGCTTCCGGTCCACGGGGTGGAGCGCTTCCTGCCCCGCTGCCTCGACTCCCTCCTGGCGGACGCCCCCTCGTCCGAGTCCCGCTTCGAGGTGATCGCGGTCGACGACCGCTCGCCCGACGGCTGCGGCGCGATCCTGGACGCGTACGCGGCCCGCGACCCCCGGCTGCGCGTGCTCCACCTCGTCGAGAACCAGGGCCTCGGCGGCGCCCGGACCGCCGCCCTCCCCGAGGTCCGCGGCACCTACGTCTGGTTCGTCGACAGCGACGACTGGGTGCCCGAGGGCACCGTCGCAGCCCTCCTCGACGAACTCGCCGGCGAAGCGGCCCGGGAGGAGCGGGGCGAGACCCCCACCGACGTCCTGCTGACCGACTTCACGCACGTGTACCCGGACGGCGGGACCGAGCCCAACCCCTGGCGGCACGTGCTGACCGGCTCGCCGCTGGTGGCCGGATGCACGCTGGCCGAGCACCCGGCGCTGTTCAGGACCGTGATGTCGGTCTGGAACAAGGTGTTCCGGCGCGAGTTCCTGCTCGCCCTCGGGGTCTCCTTCGGCCGCGGCTACTACGAGGACATCTCGGTCACCTACCCGGCGCTGCTCGCCGCCGGACGACTGCGCTACCTCGACCGCCCCTGCTACTTCTACCGGCGGGGCCGCGCCGGTGCGATCACCAGCACGGCCTCCCCCCGGCACGCCGACGCCTTCGCCCAGTACGACGCGATCTTCGACTTCCTGGACCGGGAGCCGGAGGCCCGGCCCGGCCCGCCCGTCCCCGAGTCGCTGCGCACCCTGGTCTTCGAGCGGACCGTCCAGCAGGCGCTCACCGTGTACGACACCCCCGGGCTGGTGCCGGTCGGGCTGCGCCCCGAGTTCTTCCGCCGGATCGCCGGGCACTTCGCCCGCCACCGCCCGGCGGGCTACCGGTTCCCCGGCGGTGTGCGCGGCGTGCAGTACCGGCTCGCGGCGCGCGGCTCACGGCGCGCGTACGCCGAGCTGCGCCGCACCGGCCGGCTGCCGCGCGAACTCGGACGCGGGGCCCGCGCGGTGGCGCCGGCCCTGAAGAAGGGCGTGCGCAGCGGCGCCCGGTTCACCGCGTACAACGCGTTCCGCCGGCTGCCGCTGGACCGGCACCTGGCGGTGTACGCGGCGTACTGGCACCGCGGTTACGCGTGCAGCCCGGCGGCGATCTACGAGAAGGCGAAGGAGCTGGCGCCGGGGATCCGCGGGGTCTGGGTGGTGGAGAACCGCAAGCAGGCGGCGACCCTGCCGGCCGGCGTCCCGTACGTGATCGTCAACACGCCCGCGTACCTGAGGGCGATGGCCACCGCCAAGTACTTCGTGAACAACGTCAACTTCCCGCGGACGATGGCGAAGCGCCCCGGGACGGTACACGTCCAGACCCAGCACGGCACGCCGTTGAAGGCGATGGGCATGGACCTCAGGGACCACCCGGTGGCCGCCGACGGCATGGACTTCGACCGGCTCCGGGAGGCCGTCGACCGCTGGGACTTCCTGGTCTCCTCGAACCCGCACACCAGCGAGCACTTCGCCCGGGCCTTCCCCGGCCGGTACGAGATGCTGGACACCGGCTACCCGCGCAACGACCGGCTGGCCGTCGCCGCGCCGGCCGAGGTGGCCGCGATGCGCGAGCGCTTCGGGCTGGAGCCCGGGCGCACCGCCGTCCTGTACGCGCCGACCCACCGGGAGGCGCGCGGCGGGTACGTGCCGCTGCTGGACGTGCGGGACCTGGCGCGTCGACTCGGTCCCGGGTTCACGCTGCTGGTGCGCACCCACTACTTCCACACCGGCGGTCCGGGCGACCTGGCGGCGGACGAGGGCGCGGCCGAGATCCTGGACGTGTCGGCGCACCCGACCGTGGAGGACCTGTACCTGGCGGCGGACGTCCTGGTCACGGACTACTCGTCGATGATGTTCGACTACGCCGTGCTGGACCGGCCGGTCGTGATCTTCGCGCCGGACTGGGAGGAGTACCGGCGGGACCGCGGCGTCTACTTCGACCTGTTCGAGCAGCCGCCGGGCGCGCTGACCACGGACCCGGACGGTCTGGCGAGCGCCCTGCTGGCCGGGGACCCGGAGCCGGAGGCGCGGGCGGCGTTCCGTCGGCGGTTCTGCCCCTGGGACGACGGCGGGGCGGCGGAACGGGTGGTCCGCCGGGTGTTCCCGACGACCGGCTGAACCCCGCGGAGCCGCCGGCCCGGGCGGGCCGGAAGGCGGCGGGCGGGCCGGAAGGCGGCGGGCGGGGCCCGGAGGGATCCGGCGCCCCGCCCGAGCGGCCTCAGCCCTGGCGCGCGGCCAGGAACTCCTCGAACGTCAGCTCGCCGTCGTGGTTGGTGTCCATCTGCTTGATGACGGCCTCGGCCACGGCGATCGAGGTGGTCAGGTCGCCGAGCTCGCGGGCGACCTTGGCGTACTCGGTGGCGGTGATACGGCCGTTGCCGTTCACGTCGAACTTGTCGAACGCCGCGCGGATGGTGTCGACGTCTGCCATGGGTGGCCCCTCCTGAGGACTGATGAACTGCCGATCCCCCGAGCCCGCGATCTGCTGATCCATTGATCTACAGATCTGCTGATCCAGAAGACCTGCTGATGTGCGTTTCCGACGGCCGTACCCTACCCGGCCGTGGTGAGCGCCACGGTCGGCGGGAGTGGACGGGCTCGGGGGTGGGTGTCGTAGTCTGCGGGTCTGATCCCGGCCCGGCCGGGGGAACGACCGCCGCTCGTCGTATCTCAGGCCCGGGCACCTCTCGGGCGTGCTCGTCCAGGGAGGGACCATGCTCGATCTCGTCACCAGGCTGGTGCTGAAACCGCTCGCCCGGGGGATCTGGCGGCCCACCATCGAGGGCATGGAGAACGTACCGCGCAAGGGCGGCGTCATCCTGGCCAGCAATCACCTCTCCTTCATCGACAGCGTGGTGATCCCGCTGACCGCGCCGCGCCGGGTCCACTTCCTGGCCAAGGCCGAGTACTTCACGGGCACCGGGCTCAAGGGCTCGCTGTCCAAGGGCTTCTTCGAGGCGATCGGCGCGGTGCCGGTCGAGCGCGGCACCTACCGGTCGGCGCAGGCCTCGCTGGAGTCCGCGCTGGAGATCCTGGAGGACGGCAAGGCCTTCGGCATCTACCCGGAGGGCACCCGTTCGCTGGACGGCCGCCTCTACCGGGGCAAGACGGGGGTGGCCTGGCTGGCCCTCACCGCCGGTGTCCCGGTGGTTCCGGTGGCCCTGGAGGGTCCGGACCAGATCCTGCCGATCGGCAAGCGGGTCCCGCGCGTCCGGAAGGTCACGGTGCGGTTCGGGGAGCCGCTGCACTTCGACGACCTGCACGGCCAGGCCCGCTCGCTCAAGGCCCGCCGGCAGGTCACCGACGAGGTGATGGCGGCGATCCAGAAGCTCTCCGGCCAGGAGCGCGCGGAGACCTACAACGAGATCCCCAAGGCGGCCTGAACCGGGCCCGCCGGCGCCCGTGTCGACCGCAGGGCGGCCACCCCACCGGGTGGCCGCCCTGCGGCGTGCTGCGGGCACCCGGTGGCGTCGGTCGGGCGTGCCGGGCGCCGCGGACGCGTCGGCGGGGCCGTCAGGCGCGGCCGGGGACGGCGGCCGGGGTCCGGTCGTGGCCGGACGCCTGCGGCGCGGCGGCCGGGACCTCGCGGCGGAGCAGCGCGGCGTAGCGGCCGTCCGCCTCCAGGAGCTCGTCGTGGGTGCCCAGTTCGGCGATCCCGCCGCGGTCGAGGACGGCGATCTGGTCCGCGGCGCGGACGGTGGAGAGGCGGTGCGCGATGGTGATCGTGGTGCGGCCCGCCGCCAGGGTGTCGATGGCCTGCTGAACGGCACGCTCGGTGCTGTTGTCGAGGGCGCTGGTGGCCTCGTCGAGGATCAGCACGGGCGGGTTGCGCAGGATGGTGCGGGCCAGCGCGAGCCGCTGCTTCTCGCCGCCCGAGAAGCGGTATCCGCGTTCGCCGACCAGGGTGTCGAAGCCGTCGGGCAGGGCGGCGATGGTGTCGTGGATCTGTGCGGCCCGCGCGGCGGCGGCCAGTTCCTCGTCGGTGGCGTCCGGCTTGGCGAAGCGCAGGTTGTCGGCGACCGAGGCGTGGAAGAGGTAGGTCTCCTGGGAGACCACGCCGACCGCCCGGGACAGGGTGTCGAAGGAGAGCTCGCGGACGTCGACGCCGTCGATGGTGACCCGGCCTCCGGTGACGTCGTAGAGCCGGGGCACCAGGTAGCTGAGGGTGGTCTTGCCGGAGCCGGTCTCGCCGACCACGGCGAGCGAGCTGCCGGCCGGGACCTTCAGTTCGAGGCCGGCCAGCGTGGGCCGCTCCTGGTCCGGGTCGTAGCGGAAGTCGACGCCCTCGAAGCGGACCTCGCCGTGGATGGTCTCCAGGGTGACCGGGCGGTCGGGTTCGGCGATCTCCACCGGCAGGTCGAGGTACTCGAAGATGCGCTGGAACAGCGCGAGCGAGGTCTGCACCTGGACGCCGGTGGAGAGCAGGCTGACGGTCGGGCGGAACAGGCCCTGCTGGAGGGAGACGAAGGCGACCAGGGTGCCGACCGAGACGATCGGCGCGCCGCCGGCCGCCGCCAGTCCGGCCGCCCAGTAGATCAGTGCGGGCATGGCCGCCATCACGATCTGGATGGTGTTCATCCGCCAGCGGCCCGCCATCGAGGCGCGCACTTCGAGGTCGGCCAGCCGGTCGGACTGGGCGGTGAACTCGCGGGAGAGCGAGTCGGAGCGGCCCATGGTGCGGCCGAGCAGGATCCCGCTGACCGAGAGCGACTCCTGCACCGCCGAACTCATCGCGGCCAGCTGCTTCTGCCGGTCACCGGTGATCTTCTTGCGCTCCTGGCCGACCCGGCGGCTGATCCACACGAACAGGGGCAGCAGGACCAGGGAGACCACGGTGAGCCGCCAGTCCAGCGCGGCCATGGCGACCACCGAGGCGATCACGGCGGTGAAGTTGGAGACCAGCGAGGTGGCGGTGGAGGTCACCGTGGACTGCATGCCGCCGATGTCGTTGGCGATCCTGGACTGGACCTCGCCGGTCCGGGTCCGGGTGAAGAAGGCGAGCGACATCCGCTGGAGGTGGCTGTAGACGTCGGTGCGCAGGTCGTGCATGACGCGCTGGCCGACGGTGGTGGAGATCAGCGTCTGCAGCACGTTGAAGATGCTGTTGACGACCGCGGCGGCGACCATGCCGAGCGCGAGCAGGGTGAGCAGTCCGGTGCGGCCCTGCGGGATGGCGGTGTCCAGGACGGCGCGGAGCAGGAACGGCGTGGTCACCGAGACCACGGCGGAGGCCGCCACGAGCAGGCCGACGGTGGTGAGGCGGCCGGAGTACGGGCGGAACAGGCCGAGGATGCGCCGCCACTGGGTCGGCGGGCGGGGTTCGCCCTCGGCGAGGGCGGGCGGGGTCCACTGGGTGCGTTCGGGGCGCACGGGCGCTCCTCCCCGGGTCGGCCGCCGCGCGGGCGCCGCGCACGGGGCGCGCGCCGACGGCGGGTGGGCGGTCGGTCGCCCGCCAGCATAGCGAGTGAGGCTCATAGTTAGCAAAGCTAATAGTGAGACGGCCTCTGCTCCACCCGGCGCACGTGCGGCCCGACCGCTCCGCCCCCGCCGCCGCCGGTCAGGTGGTGCGATAGGTGCGCGCCGCCTTGGAGGAGACCCCGCCGAGCCTGCCGGACGGCAGCACCCGGGCGATCGCGACGGCCAGCTTGTACCGCTTGCTCGGCACCGAGAGCGACCGCCCCCGCGCCAGGTCGCGCATGGCCTCGTCGACGACCCGCTCGGCGGAGAGCCAGCCCCAGGCCGGGATGTTCCCCGTCCCCATGCCGGCCCGCTCGTGGAACTCGGTGCGGGTGAAGCCCGGGCAGAGCGCCATCAGCCGCACGCCGGTGCCCCCGAGGTCGCGCATCACCCCCTGGGTGAAGCTCACCACCCACGCCTTGCTCGCCCCGTAGGTGCCGCGCGGGAGGAAGGCCGCCACCGAGGCGACGTTGACGACCGCGCCGCGACCGCGCTCGCGCATCCCGGGCAGGGCGGCCGTGGTCAGCCGCAGGATCGCCTCGACGTGCACCTTCAGCATGTCCAGCTCGTCCTGGAGCGGCACGGTCGAGAACGCGCCGCGGTTGCCGAAGCCGGCGTTGTTCACCAGGAGGTCCACCGGCCGGACCCGGTCGGCGAGCCGGGCCTCGACGGCCGCGATGCCGTCGTCGGTGGCGAGGTCGGCGGTGAGCACCTCCGTCTCGACGCCGAACCTCCCCCTCAGGTCCGCGGCGGAACGTTCCAGCCGCTCGGTGTCCCGGGCCACCAGGACGAGTCGGTAGCCGCTCCGGGCGAGCCGACGGGCGAACGCGGCTCCGATGCCGGCGGTCGCGCCGGTGATCAAGGCAGTGGTGGTCATGCACCCGACCGTACCTACTCACGGGTACCCGGCGGTACCACGGCAGGCCGCGCGGGCATCCCCCCTCCCGGAAACGGTCACGGAGCGTACTGCGGTGGCGGCCGATGGTTCGCACTCGTATCGTCTTTCGAGGGGGGCGCCGCCGGACCAGGCGGTGAAGATCCGATGAGGAGGCACATCTGATGCTTGCTCAGCACCTGACCGGAAGGGCCCCGGCGCCGCTCGCGACCCGGGCCGAACTCGACGCACTCGGTGCGCTGATGGTGGAGGACGAGGCCGTCGTGAGCGACGCGCCCACGTACCGTCCCGAAGCCGCTGCGCTGCTGCTGGTGGGACTCGCACTCCTGCTGTCGCCGAAGCAGCCCAAGGAGAAGACCCGGTAGCCGGAACCACCCGGCCCCCCGGGCCACCCGCGGAGTCTCCCGACCCTACGGCTCACCGGCCCGACCGGAGCCGCGAACCGACGGGCAGGGGCCGCAGGCCATGAGCCCGGGCCCGGCGGAACCTCCGACACGCGGACGCGCCACCGACACGGGGACGCACCGCCGTCACGCGGGCCCGCCGCAGCCCTGAGACACCGCGACACCCCTCAAGGAGAATCACGCACCATGCCAACCGCCGATCTCTCGCTCCGCGACGAGTACGCCGCAGCGGTCGAGCGGCTGGCGGGCCGCACCCTCGACGCCCTCCGGGGCGTCGAGGGTGCGGTCGCGCTCGCCGATCCCGGTACCGGCACCGCGCCGCGTCCGGTCCTCGCCGCCGCCCGGGTGCTCGGGCCGGACCTGCTCGCCCCACGACTGCTCGGTGCGGCCGGCCCCGACGACGAGGCCGTCCTGCTCCTGGCCGAGGCCCTCCTCGCCTTCCCGCCCGCCGCACTCCCCGCGGGCGCCGCGTCGGCGCCCCTCTCCCCCGGCCTTCCGTCCGGCACCGCCGCCTCCCCCCGGCACGATCCCGACGGACACGGTCCCGACGGCGGACCGGACGGGCTCGGCCCCGACGCCACGGCGGTCGTCACCGCCTGGCGGGACTGGGCGGCCGGAGCCCTGCTCACCCGGGCCCTGGCGTCCACCGCCGACCTCGCCCGCCTCGCCGCCCCCGGCGTGAACCTGGCCGCGCCGCAGCCGGACCGCGTCCCGCGGCTGGAACCCCACGCCTGGCAGGCCTGGTCGGTCCGGATGGCCCAGCTCTCGTCGCTGGCCCTCCCGGACCTCGACGGCCCCGTCCACGACGCGGCCCGCGCGAACACCCTCGCCCTCGCCCGCGGGGCCGTCCGCTCGATGCTCCGGCGCGACCACCGGGTCGCCGCGCGGCTGGCCCGCTGGCTCGCCTGGGCCGCCGCCGACGGCCGGCCGGTGCCGCTGGAGATCGCCCCCGTCCTGGAACGGATCCAGGTCGTCGGCGACGGCAGCGCCCGCACCGCGCTCGAACTCTCCATCGCGGACGCCCTGCTGAGCGGAGCCACCCCATGACCGACCACCGGATCCTCTCCACCGCGCAGCAGATCGGCTCGCGCGCGATGGCCTGGCTGCACGCCTCCCACGAGATCGGGTTCGGCAAGCTCTCCGACAACATCACCATCGACCTCGCCGACCCCAACAACGCCTACAAGCCGCTCGGTGAGTGTGCGCTGGCCGCCTCACTCGTCCTGCGCGACGGCGTCACCGGCCCGCACGACGCACGGATCGCGCGCGAGCTGCTCGACTTCGGCTGGGCCCAGCTCCGGGAAGGCAACCTGCTGTACGAACGGCAGTTGCGCCACCTGGTGATGACCGACCCGCTGGAGACGTACGTCCACTTCGCCAGGTCCGGCTACCGGCACCCCCCGATGGACGAGCTGCTGGAGTCGCTCGCCAAGCTCCGCGCCGTCCAGGTCGCCGAGATCCTGCCCAGCCGGCGGCTCGCGGTCGCCAACGCGCGCCGCGTCGTGGGCCTGCGCAACCAGCCCGACGACTGGGCCGCGCTCGCCGCCGGGACCTGGCTCGGCGCCACCCCCGAACCGTGGGCCGTCGACTGGATGACCGGGTACGACATCACCCACACCGTCTTCCACATCACCGACTGGGGCGCCCGGCCCGAGAACCTGCCCGAACCGATGCGCGACTACGTCCGCGCCTGGCTGCCCGCCTGGGTCGACATCTGGCTGGAGGTCGGCCAGTGGGACCTCGTCGGGGAACTGCTCGTGGTCGACTCCTGCATCGGCGAACCGGTCACCGGGGCACAGGGCTGGGAGGCGCTCGCCGCCGTCCAGCGCGAGGACGGCCTGATCCCGCGCGACAACTCCGAACCGGTCTCGGACGACCCCGAACAGGCCTTCCGCGACCACGAGCACACCGCCGTCGTCGCGGTGGTGGCCGGTACCGTCACGCTGTCGCGCGCGCTCGGCGGCGCCGCGGTCGCGGCCTGAACGCGATGCCCGGCCCGGACGCGGTGGCAGGCCCGGACGCGACGGCAGGCCCGGACCCGGCCTCCCGGCGGGCGGCAGGCCGTCCGGGCCCGTCCGCCGGCACCGGCGCCGTGGACGGCCGCGGTGGCGTCACGGACGCCCGGGGCCGCGAGGCGGCGGACGGCGAGGACAGCTCCGACGGTCCGGGCGCCGCGCAGGCCGCCGCGCTCGTCCGGGCCGCCGCGCCGCACGCCAGCGCCGTCACCCTGGCCGTGGCGCGCGGAGACCGGACCGCCGTGCACTGCCACGGCCGGACCGCCGTCGACGGGGAACCCTGCACACCCGACACCGTCTTCGAACTCGGCTCCGTCACCAAGACGTTCACCGCCCTGCTGCTCGCCGTGATGGCCGAGCGCGGTGAACTCGCCCTGGACGACCCGATGGAGCGGCACCTCCCGCCGAACTGGCAGGCGCCCGAGCTCCGTCGGGGCGGCCCGATCAGGTTGTTGCACCTCGCCACCCACACCTCCGGCCTGCCCAGGCTCCCGCCCGGACTGCTCGCGACCGCCCTCCCCGCCTGGACCGCCAACCCGTACGCCGGCTACGACGAACGGCTGCTGCGCGCCGGTCTGGCCCGAACCACCGTGCGCCACCGACCCGGTGAGCGGTACGGCTACTCCAACTTCGGCGTCGGGCTGCTCGGCCGGCTGCTCGCCGAGACCGGCCGCACCGGCTACGCCGAGTTGCTCGCCGACCGCGTCTCCCTCCCCCTCGGCCTGCGCGCCACCACCTGCTCCCCCGACGCCCCGCACCGCGCCACCGGCCACCGGCGCGGCCACCCGCTGCCGCCCTGGCGCATCCCCGGCCTGCCGGGCGCCGGAGCCGTCCGCGCCAGCGGCACCGACATGCTGCACTACCTCCGCGCCCACCTCGCCCCGGACACCGACGCGTTGGGGCGCGCCCTGCGCGAGGTCCGGCGCCCGCGGCTGCGCCTGCCGCGCTCGGCCGACCGGCTCGGGCTGGTCTGGAACTGCCGGACGACCGCGGACGGGCGCGACCTCCTCTTCCACTCCGGCGCCACCCGCGGGTTCACCGCACTGGTCGGCTTCTGCCCCCAGACCGCGACGGCCGTCGCCGCCCTCACCAACACCGGTCCGTCGCTCGACGGGCGCTTCGTGCAGGCGGCCTACGACAGCCTGAAGCAGCTCGCGGAGCCGACGGGTTGACCGAGGCCGCGGACGCTGCGCGCCCGCCGTCCGGGCCGGACGGCGGGCACGGGGGTCACTGCTGCTCGGACCGGGCCGCCGTGTCGGCCTCGCCACCGGCCCCGACGGGGCGCAGACGGGAGGCGGCGGTGGCCGCGAGCTGCGGGGCGAGGCGCGCGACGTCACGGGAACCGACCGCGGCGATCAGGGCCGGCAGCATCCAGCGGACCGGCTGCATGCCGCGGAGCCACGCCTGGGCGTAGACGTGCGCGGAACGCCGGGCGATGCCGGTGACCAGGCGGTCCACGGCCGGGTCGAGCGGGTAGGTCTTGTTGGCCGGCCACGGCAGGCGGTCCCGCATCTGCCGCAGGACGGCGTCCTCGTCGGCGCCGCGCACCATGTCCGTGTCGGTCCAGCTCAGGTAGCCGACACCGACCTTGACGCCCTGGTGGGCGACCTCGGCACGGATCGCGTGGGCGAACGCCTCGACCCCGGACTTGCTGGCGCAGTACGCGCTCATCAGCGGCGCCGGAGTGAGCGCGGCCAGCGAGGCGATCTGCAGCAGGTAGCCGCGGCTCTCGGTGAGGGCGGGGAGGAAGGCCCGGGCGGTGGCCACGCTGCCGAGCAGGTTCACCTCGATGACCCGGCTGAACGCCCGGTGGTCGCTGTCCAGCAGCGGGCCCCCGATGGCGATGCCGGCGTTGGCCACGACCGTGTCGATCCGGCCGTAGTGCTCCTTGATCCGGCCGGCGACCTCGGTGAGCGCGTCAACGTCGGTGACGTCGGCCTCCCAGGCGGTGGCGGACGGGCCGCACTGCGCGGCGACCGCCTTGAGTTCGGCCGGCTCCAGGCCGACCAGCGCGACCCTCGCCCCGCGCCGGGCGAGCGTGCGGGCGAGGGCGGCGCCCACACCCCGGGCGGCTCCGGTGACGACGGCGACCTGGGCGGAGAGCGGCGGGGTGGCGGTCATGCGGCGGCGGTCCTCTCGGGGGTGGCGGTACCGGTGACGGACGGGGAGCCGGCGGGCCCGGAGGGCGCAGCGGCCCCGGCGGGCAGGCCGGTTGCCCGCCCGGCGGCCGCGCCGGGCAGATGGGCGACGGCGAGCCGGTCGATCTCGTCGGCCACCTCGGCCGGCCGCTCGATCGGCGCCATGTGACCGACGCCGGGCAGCAGGAGCAGCCCCTGCGGGTCGGCGAGCGCGGCGACGATCCGGTGCGCGTGCACCGGCGGGGTGAGGCGGTCGTCGGTGCCGACCACGACCGCCGTCGGCACGGTGAGCCGGGCCAGTCCGGCACGGACGTCCAGCCGGTCCAGCACCAGGGCCCAGTTGGCCCGGACCGCGGTCGGGCAGGCGTGCACGATCCGGGCCGTCACCTCGACCCGGTCGGCGGGCGAACCGGCGCCCATGGTGCCGTACTTGAGGCCGGCCCGGGTGACCGGACCGAGCGGCCCGAGCGGCAGCCGGGAGCGCAGGATCCGGCGGTGCAGGAAGCGCCGCAGCCCCGGGGAGCGCACCGCGTCCGGGACGACGCGCAGATCGGCGACCAGGTCGGACGAGCCGGTCGAGATCAGTACGGCGGCGGCCGTCCGCTCGGCGACCTCGGGCCGGCCGGCGGCGGCCATCACGGTCATGCCGCCCATGCTGTGGCCGGCCAGGACGGCACGCTCCCCCGCCGGGACGGTCCGGTCGAGCACGGCGGAGAGGTCCTCGGCGAGCGCGCGGGTGGAGTAGCGGGCCCTGCTGGGCGGGACCTCGCTGCGGCCGTGGCCGCGCTGGTCGTAGGCGACGACCCGGTACCGGTCCGCGAGCCGGTGGATCACCGGGGCCCAGAAGCGGGTCGAGCAGGTCCAGCCGTGGGCGAGCACGACGGTGGGCGCACCGGGCTGTCCGTACACCTCGACGTGCAGCCGGGTGCCGTCGGCCGAGCGGACGTCCACCTCCTCCGTCGGGGCGGGCGGCACGCAGTCGGCGGGAATCGTCGGGCGGCTCATACCAGGACCTCCTCGGCCTCGGTGGTGGTCGTGCCACCGGCGGCGTCGCGGCGGTGGATCAGCTCGTACTCGGTGAGGTCGACCCGGCGGGTCGCGCGGCGGAAGGAGCTGGTGGAGGCGGGCCAGAGCACCGTGTTCCTGCCGCTCTTGTCCAGGTACCAGCTGCGGCAGCCGCCGGTGGTCCACACGGTGCGGTCCATCCGGTGCTGCAGTTCGAGGTTCCAGCGGCGCTGGGCCCGGGCGGTCGGCTGCATGGCGGCGGCACCGGTCGAGTGGAGCGTGGTCAACGCGTCGATCAGGTAGTTGAGCTGGGACTCGATCATCAGGATCATCGAGCTGTTGCCGAGGCCGGTGTTGGGGCCGATGACGAAGAAGAGGTTCGGGAAGCCGTGGACGGTGGAGCCGCGCAGCGCCTCCGCCCCGTCCTTCCACTCGTCGGCCAGGCTGGTGCCGGCGGCGCCGAACACCCGGGCCGCCACGGGGATGTCGGTGACGTGGAAGCCGGTGCCGAAGACGATGGCGTCCACCTCGTGCTCGCTGCCGTCCGCCGCGACCAGGGTCGATCCGCGCACCTCGCCGAGTCCGGAGGAGACCACCTCGGTGTTGGCCGCGGCGAGCGCCGGGTAGTAGGTGTTGCTGAGCAGGATGCGCTTGCAGCCGATCCGGTAGTCGGGGGTGAGCCTGGCGCGCAGGGCGGGGTCGGCGACGCCGTCGGCGAGGTGCCGCTCGGCGAGCCGCTGGACCACCTTGAGCAGGCCGGGCCGCCGGACGAAGGCGTCGACCTGGACCTCGCGGAGGGCGAAGAGGACGCCGCGGCGGAGCTTCGCGGTGGCCGGCAGCCGGCCGTGCAGCCACTTCTCCAGCCGGGTGATCTCGCGGTCGCGGCGCGGCAGGACCCAGGCCGGGGTGCGCTGGAAGACCGTCAGGCTGCCGACCTGCGGCTGGATCGCGGGGATGATCTGTGCGGCGGAGGCCCCGGTGCCGACCATCGCGACGCGCTGCCCGGCGAGCCGGTAGTCGTGGTCCCAGCGGGAGGAGTGGAAGACCTTGCCGGGGAAGGTGTCCAGGCCGGGCAGGTCCGGGATCTGCGGGTCGGCGAGCGGTCCGGCGGCGGCGACGACGGCGTCGGCGGTCCACCGGCCGGCCGTGGTGACGATCCGCCAGTGGGCCCGCTCGTCGTCCCAGCGGGCTTCGGTGACCTCGGTGCCGAACCGCAGGTGCGGGCGGAGACCGAAGACGTCGGTGACCTTCTCCAGGTACGCGCGGATGTCCGGCTGGCCGGAGAAGCTGCGCGGCCATTCGGCGTTGGGGGCGAAGGAGAAGGAGTAGAGGTGGGACGGGACGTCGCAGGCGCAGCCGGGGTAGCTGTTGTCGCGCCACGTCCCGCCGACCGAGTCGGCGCGCTCCAGGATGACGAAGTCGGTGATGCCGGCACGGCGCAGCCGGACGCCGGCGCCGAGGCCCCCGAAGCCCGACCCGATGACGGCGACGCGGACGTGGGGGACGGGGGACTCCTCGACCGGGCCGGCCCCGTCGGTCACGCCGGTCTCGGCGGTCACACCTGCCTCGTCGGTCGCGCCGGTCGCGCCGGTCGCACCGGGGCGGGGGCGCTTGCTGCTGGATGCCATGCGGCGTCCTCCTGGGAGTGGGGCCGTGAGGGTACGTGCTGCCACTGCTCGGCGGGGCGCCGGGTCGCGTCGGTCGTTCCACGCGGACCTCGGGCGCCGATCGAGCCAACCATGCCAGCAATCACTGGCACGATTGGCAGGGTAGCCCTTGCTGACAGTTGATGGAAGAAGCGCGACCGTCCCGGTTCGGCGACCGCCCGTCCTATGCTGATCGCCGTGGACAAGGTCAGCGCAGCCGCCGAGGACAGACAACGCGAGTTCCGGGTGGAGGAACTCGCCAAGGCCGCCGGCATCACCACCCGCACCCTGCGCTTCTACCGGGAGCGCAAGCTCCTCCAGCCGCCGCGCCGGGAGGGCCGGATCGCCTGGTACGGGGAGACCCACCTGGCCCGCCTGCGCATGATCGCCGAGCTGCTGGAGCGCGGCCACACCCTGGGTGGCATCGCCGAACTGATCGGCGCCGGGGAGAGCGGCCGCGACGTGGCCGAGCTGATCGGCCTGGAGGCGGCCATCGTCGCCCCCTGGTCGGACGAGGCGCCGGTGCACCTCGGCTGGGACGAACTGGGCGCGGCCTTCGGTGACCAGCTCACCGAGGAGAACACCGCCGAGGCCGTCGCCCAGGGATTCGTCACCGTCCGGGAGGACGGGATCACCCACGTCAGCCGGCGGCTGATGGACGCCACGACGGCCCTGGTCGCGGAGGGCGTACCGCTCTCCGTCGTCCTGGAGTCCAGCCGGCGGACCCAGGAGCACGTGACCGCGATAGCCGAGATCTTCACCTCGCTGGTCCGCGAGCACTTCCTGGGCGCACTCACCGACGAAGCGCCACTGCCTCCGGGCGAGGCCGCCCGGCTGACCGAACAGATCCTCCGGATCCGCCCGCTGGCCCGGACGGTCACCGACGCCCAGTTCGCGCTCGCGATGGACCGGCGGGTGCACGCCGAGTACGAGGGGCTGCTGCGGCAGCGGCTGGAGAAGCAGGAGGACGACTGACGGCCTGCGGGTTCCGCGCGCCGGCGTCCGACCGCCGTCCGAGCGCCGTCCGCCCTCGATCCTCCCGCAGCGCGCCCGCCGTGCGCCCTCCGTCACCGGACGTGACCCTCCGGAGGCGTAGCGAACCGCTTCCCCGGGCAGGGATGGGGCGCCTCGCCGCCTGCCGGAACGGAGTCGCCCGATGCCCGATGCCGCCGCCGCTCGCTCCCTCCCCCGCCGCTCCCTGTTCGCCCTCGCCTCCGGACTCGCCCTCGCGGCCTGTGGATCCGGCGGGGGCGGCGGATCCGGCGGGGGCGGAACCGGCCCGTCGCCCGGACCGGCCGGGCCGAGCGCCTCCGGCCCGTCGGGCGGCGCTCCCCGGGTCGTCCGGCACGCGCGCGGCGAGAGCACCGTCCCGGCCCGTGCCGCCCGCGTTGTCGTGCTGGACACCGACGCCCTCGACTCGGTCGTCACCCTCGGCCTCACCCCGGTCGGCGCCACCACCGTGGCCGCCGGCGCGCCGCTCTCCGCCTACCTGCCCGCCGACCGGCTGACCGGCGTCAGGACCGTCGGCACCATCGGCGCGCCCAACCTGGAGGCGATCGTCGCCCTGCGGCCCGACCTCATCCTCAGCAACCAGGTCCGCGACGACAAGCGCTACGACGAGCTGTCCAAGATCGCACCGACCGTGCTGAGCGCGACCACCGGCCCCGCGTGGAAGGAGAACGCCCGGCTGCACGCCGAAGCACTCGGCCGGCAGGCGGAGGCCTCCGCCGTGGAGGAGAGCTACCGGACGAAGGTGCGCGAGCTGGTCACCGCGCTCGGCGGCCCGACGAAGGCAGCCGCGCTCAAGGTCGCGATGGCGCGCTTCCTGGCCGGCGCCCCCACCCGGCTCTACCTCAACGACACCTTCGTCGGCTCGCTGTTCAAGGACATCGGCGTCGGCCGCCCCGCCGACCAGGACAAGCCCGGCTTCTCGATCGAGATCAGCCCCGAACAGGTCGACAAGGCGGCGGCCGACGTCATCTTCTACTCCGTCTACGGGGACCAGGCCAAGTCCGACCACGGGAAGATCGTCTCGGGTTCGCTCTGGAGCGGCCTCGCCGCGGTGCGCAACGGGAAGGTCTACCAGGTCGACGACAACCTGTGGATGCTCGGCATCGGCTACACCGGCGCGGGCCTGGTCCTCGACCAGATCCGCCGGAGCCTGACGGCCTGACGAGGCGGTCCGTGCGGCTGCGGCCCCGGGGCCCCGCACCGGGCGTGGGACCAGGGCTGCGACGGTCGACGAACGGCTGCGAAAACCAGGGTGTCCGCGCAGCCTTACGGGCCTACCATCCGATCATGATCGAAGGTAAGGCCGTAAGGCTGCGCGCCCTGCGCGCGGAGGACGCGGAGCACCAGCTCCGGTGGCGCAACGACCCGGAGGTGGTGCGCTGGGCGGCGGCCGGGGACCCGCTGTTCGGGCCGACCACCGCCGAGGCGCTGGCGGACCGCTTCGGCCGGATCCTGCGGCTGAACCCGCGCGAGGCCGCCATGTTCACCGTCGAGGAGACGGCCGGTGGCCGTGCCATCGGCCTGGTCGACTACCGGGGCCTCGACCCGTACGAGGGGGTCGCCGAGGTCGGGATCGCCATCGGTGAACAGGAGTTCTGGGGACGCGGGTACGGCTCGGAGGCGCTGGGGCTGCTGGTGGACCACCTGTTCGGTGCCTACCCGCTGCACCGGATGGAGCTGGACACCTGGAGCGGCAACGAGCGCGCCGCCCGGTCGTTCACCCGCCTCGGCTTCCGCGAGGAGGGACGCCGCCGCGGTGCGGTGCTGCTGGGCGGCGAGCGGTACGACCGGCTGCTGTTCGGCATGCTCCGGGCCGAGTGGGAGGAACGGCGCCGTCAGGGCGCCTCCGACGACCGGGGTTCGAGGAGCGCCACCGTGAGGTAGGGCTCGCCCGGCCCCGGCGGCGGGGGCGCCCAGGACGGGTTGGCGAAGGTGTGCAGCCGCCCCTCGGTGAGGGCGAACCGGGGCAGGCTCACACCGAACTCGACGGCGAGGGCGGCGAGGACCTCGCACTCGCCCTGCCGCCCGTGCCGGTCCGGACCGAAGTGCCCGTCCGGGTCGAGCGCCGCCGGGACCGCCTCCCGCCCGGTGCGGTCGACGGCCGTCCCCCGGGCGGTGAACGCGTAACGCTCCTCCCCGCCCCCGGCCACCGACAGGTGGAAGAACCGCTCCTGCGGCGCGACGAAGACCGCGACCACGCGCCCCCCGGTCCGGCCCGAGACGGCTGCGGCCGGGGAGGTGAAGCGATCCACGTCGAACCGGGACGGTCGCAGGTCGAAGGCGAAGCTCCAGGGAGTGGCGGCGTCACCCGCGCGGCCGACCACGGCGGGCTCCGACCCGTCCAACGCCACGAACCCGCCGCC
This sequence comes from Kitasatospora sp. NPDC058406, assembly GCF_042722765.1. Lineage (NCBI taxonomy): Bacteria > Bacillati > Actinomycetota > Actinomycetes > Kitasatosporales > Streptomycetaceae > Kitasatospora > Kitasatospora sp. NPDC058406. Next base: position 18,010 of record NZ_JBHXKE010000041.1, on the reverse strand, counting down.
CGCCGGTCGACGGACGGCGGGCTCCCGGCGGCTCGTCGGCGGATCGAGCCGAGCGGCCTCGTCCGCGGCGACGACGACGGGCAGCGCGTCCGGCGCGACGCCCTCGACCAGCACGAAGCGGTAGGGCTCGGGACGCCCGCCCGACGTCGGCTCCGCCGCCAGCCAGGCGAGCCCGTCGGCCTCCTCCGGCAGGTCCGCCCCGTCCGGCCCGTCCGCTGCCGCGACCGGCGTCGGCCGGGGTACGGCTGCGCCGCCCCTCGGTACGCCCAGGAGCTCGTGACCGCGCTCCGGGGTGAGCAGCGGTCCGAGCAGCGGGTCGGCGAGCAGCCCGACGGGCGCGAGGTGGTCCGGCGCGACCGGCGTCCACTGCGGCAGTGCCGCGCGCAGCGTCCGCCAGGCGGCCTCCGTCCCGCCCCAGCGGGCCTGTTCCCGCGCTCGCTCGACGGCCTCGCCGAACGGACCGGGCGCGGTGTAGCGGAAGGTGCGCTCCCGGACCTGCCGGAGCACCGCGTCGGCTTCGCCCCGCAGGCCCTCGGCGAGGATCCCGGTCAGGCGCCCCCAGGACGCCTCGTCGCGGCCCGACCGCACATGGTCGGCCGCGAGGACCGCCACCACCTCACCGAGGAGCCGGGAATCGTGCGGCAGCGCGCCGAACGCCCCGTGGCCCGACGGTCCCCGGAGCCGGCGCAGCTGGCCGTACAGCCCGACGGCGCGCGGCCGACCGAACTCGGCGGCCTCGGCCAGCGCCGCCTCCGCCCGTTCGGACGCCCCGGCCAGCGCGTCCAGCCGGGCCGCCTCGACCCGGGCGTCCTGCTCACGGGTGGTGGCGTTGCGGAACGCCTCGCCGTGGTCACTCGTCGCGGACCGGTGGAACTCCCGGTACATCGCCTCCATGAACGCGCGGAACGAGCCGAACCGCTCCGGCGGGGCCGCCCGCCACGAGGCGAAGGAGTACGCCGCCCACTCCCCGTCGGCGTCCCGGTCCTCCGGATCGAGCAGGACGAGCACCAGGTCGGACTCGACGTCCAGTTGGAGGGCACGCTCCCACATCCCCGCCAGCCCGTCCTCCCCCCAGTACTCGCTGATCGCGTGGCCGTCCAGGTGCCAGCGCGCCTCGTCGGTGCCGGCGAGGCGGTAGACGAAGCCCCCCGCGTGCCGCCACCCGTCGCTGACGGCGAGGAACTCCCGGTACGACGGCGGCAGCGCGCAGCCCAGCTCCTCCTCCATCGCCGCGATGCGCTCCTCCGGCGCCGGGTCGAAGCCCAGCCGGTGCGGGCGCCCGGCGTCCTCCCCGCCGGGCTGACGGCCCGTCGGGTCGGTGTGCACGTCGGCCCACTCCTCGCTCCAACGGGTGAGGAAGAGCCGCCAGTCGAAGGTCTGCTCGGTCATGGCCGCGATCCTTGCACGCAGCACCGACAGATCCCTTGGACGCCGGGAACGGTCCCGTCCGGCAGCCCTCCGCGCCCCTCCGCACCCGTCCGCGCCGACGCGGCCGACGGCTTCCCCGGGAGCCTGGCGGCCGACCGGCGCGCCGACAACGACGGCCCCGACCGGTGCCGCCCGGCACGACGGGTCCGGTTCGCCGTCGACCGCCGCGGATCGGGGGCCCTCAGCAGCAGTGACCGGCCGCTCCGCGCAGGACCGGCCGGAGGCTCCCGCACCGTCACCGCACCAGGAGTTCTTCCTTCGGTCACCGCCTCGTACGGGTCGGGCCGGCGTCCACGACCCCACCACCGGCCGGTCGGGGCCGAGGCCGTCGCGCTCCGGCGGGGGCCCCACGACCGGCTCCGACCACGGCCCTCGACACACCCCCGCACCGTGGACCGCCCGGCCTCCGGCGGTCAGACTGCCACCATGGCCGATCTCCGCATCCTCACCCCCGCCGACCCTGCCGACTGGCCGGTCTGGCGGGACGCCCGGCTCGCAGCGCTGGCCGACGCCCCGCACGCCTTCCGGGTGCGGTCCGCCGACTGGCACCACGGTGGAGAGGCACGGTGGCGCGCCCGGTTCGACCGGCCGGACGCCGTGCACGTCGTGGCCGTGCGGGACGACGGCCGGCCCGTCGGGCTGGCCTGCGGACTGCCCGGGCCGGACGGCGGAGACCACGGAGCGGGCACGGGCGGAGACGGAGCGGACGAGCGCGTCGGCGAGCTGCGGTCGGTCTGGGTCGGACCCGCGGCGCGGGGACAGGGGGTCGGAGACCGCCTGATCGCGGCGGTCGAGGAGTGGGCCCGGCGCGCGGGGTCCACGTCCCTGCGCCTCGCCGTGATTCCGGGCAACGACGCCGCCGTCGCGCTGTACCGGCGCCACGGGTTCGCCCCCACCGGCGCGCCCGGCGGGCTGCTCCCCGACGGCGTCACCCGGGAGCTCGTGATGGCCAAACGGCTCCGGACCGCGTAGCACAACCCCCGTGCCGCGCCTGCGGATCGCCATGTGCGCCGGAGGCGGGAGCCGCGTAGAGTCCGCGACCATGGCTGAGACGACAATTCCGATCCTGCCCTGCCAGACCCTCCCGCCCGTGCTGGAGTTCTACACCGCCCTCGGCTTCGAGGTGACCTTCCAACAGAAGAGCCCCAACCCCTATGCCGTCGTCGTACGCGGCGGCGTCCAGCTGCACTTCTTCGGCATGAAGCGGTACGACCCGGCCGCCTCCCACAGCACCTGCCTGGTCTGCACCGACGACGTGGACGAGCTGCACGGCGCCTTCCGGGCGGGCCTCAAGTCCGCCTACGGCCGGGTACCGATCCGGGGCCTGCCGCGGATCGGCCCGGTCGGCGACACGTCGCACGGGGTCCGGCAGTTCCTGATGACCGACCCGGGCGGCAACTGCCTGCGGATCGTGCAGCCGATCGATGACGACCAGAGCCACCGCCCCTCCCCCGAAGAGCCGTTCGCCAAGGCGCTGTACCACGCGGCCCTGCTCGCCGACTCCAAGGAGGACCTGACCGCGGCCGCACGGATCCTGGACCGGGCCCTGGAGAAGGAGGACGAACAGCCCCCGCCCGCCACGCTGTTCCGCCTCCTCGTGCTGCGCACCGACCTGGCCCACCGCACGGCGGACACCGCGGCCGCCGCCGGCCTCACCGCCCGGGCCCGGGCCGCTGCCGCCGAACTCACCGACGAAGAGAAGGAGTTGCTCGACGACGACTTCAGGCGCCTCGAACAGCTCGCTCCCTGAGGTTCCGCGAACCGGTCAGAGCGAGCGCTTCAGCAGGGCGAGCAGTGCCGCCCAGTGCCGGGCGTCGGCCTCGGGCCGGTAGGAGGCGGTGTCGGACTGGGTGAAGCCGTGCGGCGCGCCCTCGTAGACCTCGCAGGTGTGGCGGACACCGGCTTCGGTGAGCGCCTTCGCCAGCAGGTCGATCTGCTCCACCGGCAGTGACTCGTCCTGGTCGGCGTGGCCGAAGTACAGCTCGGCGCGGACCAGTCCGGCGAGCAGGTGCGGGCTGTCCGGCTCCGCCGTGGCGAGCAGGCCCCCGTGGAAGCCGGCCGCCGCCGCCACCCGCTCGGGGCGGGCGGCGGCGGTCTGCAGCGCGAGCTTCGCGCCCAGGCAGTAGCCCGTGATGCCGACCGGCCCGTCCGTCGCCGCCGGCGATTCGGCGAGCCACCGCAGGTAGGCGTCGGCGTCTCGGGCGAATAGTTCCGCGGTCAGCGAGTCCATCATCGGGCCGAGGCGCTCGAAGAGCGTCGGGTCGGTCCGGGTGCTGATCAGCTCGGGCGGCTCGGGCAGTCGGACGAGCGGCGCGCGCCCGAGCCGGTAGAACACGTTGGGCACCAGCACGGTGTACCCCTCGGCGGCGAGCCGGTCCGCCATCGCCTCCAGGACGGGCCGCAGCCCGAACGCGTTCATGTACAGCAGGACGCCCGGATGGGCCTGCCCGTCGTCGGGGTGGGAGAGGTAGGCGTCGGCGACGCCGTCGGCGGTCGGGACGTCAACGGAGCTGCTGCGCACGGCGATCGTCGTCACGTTCGGTTCTCCTCGGCTCTCGGCGGTCCGGCCCGCAGAGTATCGGGGACCCGGGACGATTCGTCCACGCAATTGCCGACCTGTCGCCGACCCGTCACCGGACACCGGCGTCGGGCACCGGCGTCGGGCCGCAGGTGCCCGCCCGCGCACGCAGCGGGACTCCCGCCCCGCGGTCACGAGCAGGCGGGTCAGGACGCCCAGCCGCGGGTGCAGAGGACGAGGCGGTATCCGTCGGGATCGGTGACGGTGACCCCGAACTCGTCCCAGTAGGGGTTGTGGGCGGGGACGACGGTGCCGCCGTGGGACCGGAGGCGGTCGAGGAGGGCGGGCTCCACCGGCGCACCGAGGTAGACGACGAACAGGTCGTCGACGGTGGGGGTCGGCTCCACCGGGTGGTCGGGGTCACGGGTGAGCTCGAAGTGCCAGCCGCCACCGGACGGCCCGACCATCAGGAGGTCGTGCTCACCGGCAACCCGCTCGGTGCTGCGCCACAGGACGGCGAGGCCGAGGCCCTCGACGTAGAAGCGCTCGGCGGCGGCGAGGTCCCCGGACGGGCGGGCGACGCGGACGTGGGTGGTGGAGTCGATCATGTGCGGGAGCGTACCCGCCGCACGGCAGGGCTCGTCAGAGTCTGCGCAGCCGTTCCTCGTCGGAGGTGCGGGGGCAGGTGAGGCAGGCGTTGCCGGGCTCGATCGCGTAGTAGAGGCAGCAGCCGAGACGGGTGCGGGTGTGATGGGCCCGACCGTCGGCGCCCCGCAGGAGACGGAAGTCGGCGGCGCCGGGGAGCGGTTCGGTCCGGCCGGGCAGGACGGCCCCGGCCGCCGCCACCGCGGTGGCCTCGCCCGGGCCGATGCCCACGGGGGCGACGACCGCAGGGGCGACGTCCGCGGGGGCGGCCGCAGGGCCCGCCTCGGAGGCGGGGTGCCCGGACAGCGAGTGCCCGGAAGCGGCGGGATCCGCAGCCACGACCCCGGTCGGGGGCTCCGCGTCGAGCATGCGCCCGAGGTACCAGATCGCCGAGGCGAGGTCGTCGGTGACCATGCCCCACAGGGCCCTGGTGCCGCGCCGGGTGGGAGCGGCGAAGGCGGCGAGCAGCGGTTCGACGTGGCCGACGACGGCGGCCCGCAGTTCCGCGCGGAGCTCGTCCTCTCCCTCAAGGGTCACGTGGGCGCGCGGCCGGAGGACCAGGTCTCCGGTGGGAGCGTGCAGCCAGAGGTCCGTGCCGCCGATCGACGGCACCCGGCGGGCCAGCTGCCAGGGCCCGGCGATCAGCACGCAGACCGACCAGAGGTAGTGGTGCAGCAGCCGGGAGGCGGCCACGTGCGGACGCGGGACCGTGGCGCCGCGCTCGGCGGCGAGCGGGGCGATCCGGGCGGCCTCACCGTCGAGCGCGTCGGCGAGGGCGGCCGGATCGGTCGCCAGCTCGGCGGCCGAGTACCAGCCCTGGGCGCGGGCCGGGGTGGGTTCGCCGGCTGCGAGCAGCCGGACCCGGAGCGCAGGGCAGAGGTTCAACAGCCTTTGGTAGTCGGCGTCCAGCGGGTTCCGGGCGCAGGCGATGGCGGCAGGCGCGGATGTCCCCGAGAAGATCATCGGCACTCCCGAGATCGCTTTAGGTGAGGCTAACCTTATAGGCACTCAGCAGCACATTCGCGCCACCCCGGGCCGAGGTGCGCGGTATGGACCGACCTGGTCAGGATTTGACGCGATTAGGCTTACCTAACCTAATATCTCGCCCCGTGCCCACCACCGATCCGCAGGCGCCCGCTCGCGAGGCTCCGGCGGCGCCGCGCCCCCTGCCGGCCCGGCTTCCGCTGCCGCCGGCCGCCGGGCTCGGCACGCTCCTGTCGGGCGTCGCACCGGGCGTCACACCAGGCGTCGCACGCGGCTCACGGACCGCTCCTCCCCCCACGGCGCTCGCCGTCGTGACGAGACCTCAGCACGGCAGCCGGACACGCATCATGACGGTGCTTCGCGCTCCTCGGGCGCCCCTCGACCCGGCGACCGGTACCGCGCCCGCCCCGCCGCACGCACACTCGGCGGGGAGCCCGGGGCGGCGAAGGCGCCGGCCGGGCCCGAGACCCGCGCCGCCGAGCCCGGCTCCACGACCGGGGCGAAGAACGGCGGCAGCATGCCGACCGCGTCGGTGGCCCGCCTCGCGGCCGGCCCGGCCGGCCGGCGCCGGGGGGTGTCGCCCCGCAGTGCCGTGCTGAACGACGCCGACCCGGCCGACCGGTCCACCCCGGACGTCGACACCTCGATACGGCAGGAGGCAGGAGGCCAGGGCGGACCCGCCCGACGCCGCAGCCGCCCTCGTCACCGTCGGCCCGGCCGGGACCGGCGGGATCCTGCCGAACCGGGGCACCCCGCTCCGGAGGACCTGGACTCCTGACGGCGAAGTGTCCACCATGCCGGGACGAGGCCAGGACGTCCGGCGGCGGCGTCCGGGTCGCCGGGGCGGTGCGCGGCGACCTCCCCGAGGCCACGGACATCGGCATCGGCATCGGCATCGGCTCGACCGAGTACCGCACCTCCGGCCGGGGCCGGACGACATCGCGCCCACCCCGCCGCCCGCTCCCCACCAACCGGAGAGGACCCTGCGTCGCCATGCGGCTCTACCTGCTCGCCCTCAACCCCACCGACTCGGTGACCCTGGGATTCCTCCCGGCCGCCGACCGGCTCGGGCTCCCCGTCACCGTGCTCACGGACCGGGCCGAACCCCACCGGCTCGCCTACGAAGACCTGGAGTGCGCCACCGAGGTGCTGGAGTGCGAGGTCCGGGACTTCCGCGAGGTGGTGGGGCTGATCTCCCGGCACCGGTCGTCCGACCCGGCCGACCCGGCCGACCCGGCCGACGCCTCCGGCGGCCCGGACGCGGCGTTCGCGGTCTTCAGCAACAGCGACCACCTGCAGACCCAGACCGCCCTGGTCGCCGAGTACTTCGGGCTGCCGGCCAAGGACTGGAAGGCCACGCTCCGGGCCAAGAACAAGGGCGAGCTGCGGCGCCACCTCGCCGCCGCCGGCCTGGACACCGTTCGTTCGGTCGAACTCGCCCCCGGCCAGGACCCGTCCGGCCTGGGTGAGTTGGATCTGCCCTTCCCCCTGGTCGTCAAGCCGCGCGAGGGGGTCGCCAGCGAGGACGTCTCGCTGGTCGCCGACGGCGACGAGCTGGTGCGGCGCTGCGAGGAGGTCCGGCGCCGCCGGACGGACGCGGCCCTGGTCGTCGAAGAGTTCCTGGACGGGCAGCTGTGCACGCTGGAGACGCTCGGCGACGGACGGCGACGGCACGTCCTCGGCGGGTTCCGGACGAGGATCTCCCCTCCCCCGCACTTCGTCGAGGAGATGCTGGAGTTCGTGCCCGCGCACCCGCCGGCCGTGGTCGCCCAGGTACTCGCCCAGCTCGACGCCCTCGGTGTCGGCCTCGGCGCCTGCCACACCGAGTTCGTCGTCCAGCCGGACGGCCGCGCCCGTATCATCGAGGTCAACTACCGTGCCATCGGGGACCACTGCGATCTCATGCTGGCCGAGCTCCTCGGCATCCCCCTGTTCGAACACATCCTCGCCGTCCACCTCGGCCGTGAACTCCCCGCCGACCTCGGTGAGCAGTGCGCCGCCACCGCCCTGCGCGGCCGCAACGAACCGGTCTGCGCCGACCGCGCCGGCACCCTCACCGCCGCGCCCGGGCCGTCCGACGAGCGGCGGGACGGCGTCCGGCTCGCCTACCGACCGCTGCGCGCGGTCGGCGAGCGGCACGAGCACTACCGCACCAACCGGGACTACCTGGGCGTGATCTGGGCGATCGGCCCCGACCGGGCCGCCGTCGACACCGCCGTGGCCCGCTTCGTGGCCGCCAACCGCTGGGAGATCACCCCGTGAGCGAGCTCCCCCCGCACGAGGCCGCCGCAGCCGGACGCCACCCGCACGCCCACGGCGCGCCCGGGCACCGTTCCACCGGGCACCGTGCGGCCGACCGCCCCGGGCCTGCCCGTCCCGCGGACGCCGACCTGCCGGTCGCCGACCGGCTCGCCCTCCGGGTGCTCTCCGCGCTGCTGCGCGAGGACGTGCTCGGGCTCCGCACCCACGGCGCGGTGGAGCACCGCGCGGACGGCCCGTGGCTGGTGGCCTCCCGGCCCGCCGAGCCTCAAGCCCAACAGGCCCCACAAGACCCACGAGCCCCACAGGCGCCTCCGGCCGTCCTGGCCGTGCCGGTCACCGCCGAGGGCTTCCAGAGCGAGTACGCGGCCAGGCTGCCCCTGCTCTCCCTCGACGGCCGCCCGATCGACGGGCTGGCGGACATCCTGGCCGCGCTCTCCGACCTCGCCGGCGCCGAGGACCGGCCCGGCTGGGCCGCCTTCGCCGAGGAGTGCCGGCAGACCCTCGCCACGATGGAGCTGCACGAACGGGTCCGGGACGACGTCCACACCGCCCTCACCGACCTGTACGGCGCCGACCCGGCCCACTGGACCGGGCCCGCCGCCGCGCTCGGCCACGACACCCTCGCCGCCTACCTCGACCACCCCGTCTACCCGACCGCACGCGGTCGCGCCGGCCTCGGCGACGCCCAGCTGCGCGCCCACGCACCGGAGTTCCACGCGGCCTTCGAGCTGCGCTGGCTCGCCCTGCCGGCCGGCACGCTCGTCCGGCACGGCGACCGACCGCTGCCCAGCTGGTGGCCCACCCCGAGCTGGCTCGGGCTCGTCCTGCCCGGCGGCGACCGGGCCTGGGAGACCCTCCCGGTCCACCCGCTCACCGTCGGTGCCTCCCTGGACGAGGCCCTGCGCGCCACCGGTCTGGCGGACCGTGCCGTCCTCGCGGACCGGCCGTACCTGACCGTCGTGCCCACGCTCTCGATGCGGACCGTCGCCGTCGCCGACGACCCCGCCCACCACCTCAAGCTCCCGCTCGCCACCGCCACGCTCGGCCGGCTCAACCGCCGCACCATCAAGCCCGGCACGCTGCTCGACGGCGCCGCCGGCCAGCGGCTGTTCGAGGCCGTGCTGGCGGCCGAACCCCGGTTCGCCGACCGGATCCTGCACACGGACGAACAGACCTGGGCGCACGCCGGCCACGAACTGCTCGCCGTGCTGCTCCGCCGCTACCCGGCCGGGCTGGACCGGTCGGTGACCGTCCCGCTCGCCGCCCTGCTCGCGCCCGCTCCGGGCGCCCCGGCCGGCAGACCGTCCGGCAACCCCTCCGGCGCCCCGTCCGGTCCGCGCGGCGGACGCCTCGTCGTCGACCACCTCGCGGACCGCTTCTTCGGCGGCGACCCCGTCGCCCTCTACGACGCGCTGCTGGACCTGCTGCTCGACTGGCAGACCACCCTCTTCGGGTACGGCATCGCCCTCGAATCCCACCAGCAGAACATCTCCCTCGTCCTCGACGAGGACGGCGGTCTGCGCCTGCTCTTCAAGGACGACGACGGCCCGCGGGTCCACACCGGCCGGCTCACCGCCCGGTTCGCCGCCGCCGGCGAACCCGGATCCGCAGCCGCGGAGTTCGACGACGCGAGGATCCGGGCCGCCGACGACGGGCCGCTCACCGACCTGTTCACCACCATCACCGCCCACCTCTGCACGGGCTCCCTCGCCTTCGGGCTCGCCGCCCACGGTCGCGCCGAACTCGGCTCACTGCTGGCCCTGCTGCGCCGACGGCTGACCGACGCCATCGACCGGATCGGCCCCGCGGGCCGACCGCTGCGCGCCGCCCTGCTGGACGCCGAGCGGCTTCCGGTCAAGGCGATGGTCACCGCGGGCACCCTGCTCAGCAAGCAGCGGTCGGGCGCCGCCGACATCAACAAGCACTACACCACCGGCCCCAACTACCTTCTTCCGCAGAGCTTCCCGCCCCCACGGGACAGCGGCAGATGACGGCCCGCCGCCCCGGCGCCCCGGCCGCGGCGCCGGCCGGTCGGTCGGAGGGGCCGGACACCCGGGCGGACGGCCGGCGCCCTCGATCCCGCTGCCCGGGGTGACGCCGTGGCCGCCGCCGCACCAGCCCTCCCCTTCCGCCAGCGTTGGAGTCGCCCATGACCGACGAAATGCCCACCGCCGACCACGCGGTGGCCCACACCCTGCTCAACTGCCTGCTGCGCGAGGTCTCCGCGCCGGAACACCAGACCGCCGTCGCCGGCGGCCGTCTGCTGGTCCGCCTGCCCCGGCGCGGCACGTTACTGCGCGTGGCACTGCGCCGCACCTCCCTGCTCGGAGCACACCGGTTCACCGGTCCGGTCGAGGAGGAACACGCCGACGGCTGGCGCGCGTTGGACTGGCTCGACCTCGCCGGGTGCGTCCAGGGCGAGCTGGAGCTGCGGACCGGCACGGTCAACGACGAGTTCCTCGACCAGCTGGCCTCCAGCCACCGGGCGGTCACCGCCGGGCTGTCCGAGCGACCCGCCCCCGGACCGGACCGCTACCTGGAGTCCGAGCAGGCCCTGCTCTTCGGGCACCGCTTCCACCCGGCCCCCAAGTCCCGCTCCGCGGAGAGCGGTGACTGGCGGGCCTACGCGCCGGAGGCCCGGGCGGTGTTCCGGCTGCGCCACCTCGCCGTCCGGGAGGAACTGCTCGCCGGGTCGTCCACCGACCCGGCCGCCACCGCCCTGCTGGACGGGCTCGGCGACGCCCCGGACGGCTACCGGCTGCTCCCCGCCCACCCCTGGCAGCACCGACTCGTCGGCGACCACCCGCTGCTGTCGGGCGCACTGCGGCGCGGCGACGTCCTCGACCTCGGCCCCGGCGGCGCGCCGTTCGCCGCCACCGCCTCGGTCCGCACCCTCTACGGCGCGGACGCGTTCCTCAAGTTCAGCCTCAACGTCCGGATCACCAACTGCCTGCGCAAGAACGCCGCCTACGAGCTGGCCGGAGCCGTCGCCCTGACCCGGCTGCTGGCCCCGGCCCTGGCCGACCTCGCCGCCCGCTTCCCGGACGCGGTGATGCTCCGCGAACCCGCGTTCCGCACGCTCGCCCTGCCCGGCGCCGACGGCCGGCCCGACCCGTCGCTGTACGAGGGGTTCGGCCTGATCGTCCGCGACGGGTTCGGCGGACTGCTGCGCCCCGGCGTCACCCCGCTGCTGGCCGCCGCCGTGGCCGACGAGTACCCGACCAGTTCGGCGCACGTCTCCCGGCTGCTCGGGGGCTCCGCGGACGCCGGCCGGGCGCTGGACTGGTGGACGGCCTACCTGCGGCTGCTCGTCCCCCCGGTGCTCGCCGCCTACTTCGACCACGGCGTGGTCCTGGAACCCCACCTGCAGAACGTCCTGATCGGCGTGGACCCGGCCGGGCGGCCCGTCCAGGTGCTCTTCCGCGACCTGGAGGGCACCAAGCTCGTGCCCGACCACCACGCGGCGCCGCTCGCCGCCCTGCCGCCCGAGGTGGCCGGCCCGATGGCGTACGACGCCTCGCGGGGCTGGGACCGGGTGGTCTACTGCCTGCTGGTCAACCACGTCGCCGAGCTGCTCGCCGCGCTCGCCGATCTGCACCCGGAGGCGGAGGGAGCGCTCTGGGACGCCGTCCGCCGCGTCCTGGAGGAGTACGCCGCCGTCCACGGGCGGCCGCCCCGGCTGCGCGCACTGCTGGCCGGCGTGCCGCTGCCCGCCAAGGCCAACCTGCTGACCCGCTGGGAACGCAGGCGCGACCGCGAGGCCGGGTACGTCCGGCTGCCCTCGCCGCTGGCCCGCTCCGTCCTCGCGGAGGCGGCCCGCGTCCCGAACCCCGCCCAGGCCTCGCCCGTCACCGCCGGAAGGACCCGATGACCGCCACCGAGCGCGTCCGCCGCCACGTCGCCGACCTGGCCGCCGACCGACTTCCCTGCTACGTCTACGACCTCGCGGAGCTGCGGACGCACGCCGCCGGAGTCCGGGCCGCACTGCCCGAACGGGTCGAGCTGTACTACGCGGCCAAGGCCAATCCGGACGCTCCGGTGCTGGCCGCGCTGCGGCCCACGGTGGACGGCTACGAGGTCTCCAGCGCGGGCGAGTTGGCGCATGTCCGGGCCTCGGTGCCGGACGCCCCGCTGGCGTTCGGCGGGCCTGGCAAGACGCCCGACGAGATCGCCGCCGCCGTCGACGCGGGCGTGCACCGCTGGCACGTCGAGAGCGAACAGGAGCTGCGGCGGCTCGCCGTCGTGCTCGGCGACCGGCCGGACGCCTCGGTGGACGTGCTGCTGCGGGTGAACCTGCCGGTCGGCGCGGGCTCGCTGGGCTCGGCGGCGCTGGCGATGGGTGGCCGCCCGACACCGTTCGGGCTGGACCCGGACCGCGCCGAAGCCTGTGTCCGCCTCCTCACCGACCCGCTCGGCCCGCTCGGTCCGGTCCGCCGCCGCCTGCGGCTGCGCGGCGTGCACGCCCATCTGGCGAGCGGGCTCGCGGCCGCCGAACAGCTGGCCCTGGCCGGGCGGATCGTCGGCTGGTCGGCACGGCTCGCGGAGCGGCACGCGTTCCCCCTGGACGAGGTCAACGTGGGCGGCGGCATGACCGTCGACTACGCCGACCCGGCCGCCCGCTTCGACTGGACGGCGTTCGGCGAGGGCCTCGGCAAGCTGCTCGACCGGCACCCCGGGTTGACGCTGCGGATCGAGCCCGGCCGGGCGCTCACCGCGTACTGCGGCTGGTACGCGACCGAGGTGCTGGACGTGAAGCGGAGCCACGGCGAGGACTTCGCACTCGTCCGGGGCGGCACCCATCACCTGCGCACCCCCGCCACCCGGGGTCACGACCAGCCGTTCACCGTCCTGCCGGTCGACGTCTGGCCGCACGCCTGGCCACGCCCCGCCGTCACGGGCGGGCGCGCCACGCTGGCCGGTCAGCTCTGCACCCCGAAGGACGTCCTCGCGCACGCCGCCCCGGCCGCGGCCCGGCTCCGGACGGGCGACCGGGTGCTGTTCGACATGGCCGGGGCGTACGCCTGGAACATCTCCCACCACGAGTTCCTGATGCACCCGCGCCCCGGGTTCCACCATCTGGGGTGACGCGCACCGGCAGCCGGGCGACGGGTGACAGCCGCCGGGTGACGGGCGACCGATCGGGCCGGCGACTTCCAGGTGACAGACTGCGGAATCCGTCACCCGAAAGTCGTCCGCGCCTTCCCACGGGGGGACGGCGCAGGCCGTCACCGTACTGACGTGCGAAAGTGGTAGCCGGTGAAGGGAGCGGATACGTGCTGATGGACAAGGTGGCGAAGATCCTCGTCGAGGCGTCGGCCGAGGTGGTGGAGCCCCGGTTCCGGGCGCTGGCCGCCGGAGAAGTGATGGAGAAGGCCCCCGGCGAGGTGGTGACCGTCGCCGACCGCGAGGCGGAGGTGATCATCGCCAGGCGGTTGCGCGAACTGCTGCCCCTCCCCGTGGTCGGCGAGGAGGCCGTCGCCGCCGACCCCGCCCTCGCCCTCGCCCTGCACTCCGAGCCCGCGGCCTGGCTCGTCGACCCGGTCGACGGCACCTCGAACTTCATCGCCGGCCGCCCCGAGTACGCCGTGATGGTCTCCCTGGTCCGCGACGGCCGGACCGTCGCCGCCTGGATCTGGCAGCCCGCCACCGCCACCTCCTACACCGCCGAACTCGGCGCGGGCGCCTGGCGCGACGGCCACCGCCTCACCCGCGCCCCGGCCGCCGCCGACCCCGTCAAGTGGCGCGGTTCGGTGAAGAGCCGCTTCCTGGACCCGGACCGCCGCCGCACGGTCGAGGCCAACACCATCGCCTTCGGCGAGATCACCGCCGGGCGCCACGCCGCCGGCATCGAGTACCCCGACATCGCCGACGGCGCGCTGGACTTCATCCTCTACTGGCGGACCCTGCCCTGGGACCACGCGCCCGGGTCCCTGCTGGTCAGCGAGGCCGGCGGGGTCTCCGCCCGCCTCGACGGCTCCCCCTACCGTCCCGAGGCCCCGGGCTGCGAGGACGGCCTCCTCGTCGCGGCCGACCCCGCCACCTGGGAGCGGACCCGGGACATCCTCCTCACCCGGTAGGACCGGGGGGCGGGCACCGCGGAGCCCGCGCCGGGCCTGCGCGGTCAGCCGCGCCACACCTCCCGGCCGGCCGAGACGACCTCACGCAGCAGACCGGCCACCTCCTCCGGGGTGGTGTGCGGGTTGAGCAGCGTCAACTTCAGCCGGACCCGGCCGGGCCCCTCGCCGGGCAGCTCGGTCCGCCCGACGACGGCCCGGCCCTCCCGCAGCAGCACCCGGCGCAGCTCGGCGTTGGCCTCGTCGACCGCCGCCGGCTCGCCGTCGGCGCCCGGCGGGCGGTAGCGGAACAGCAGGGCCGTGAGGACCGGTTCGGCGTGCAGCTCCAGCTCGGGTTCGGCCCGGACGGTGTCCGCGGCGGCCCGCGCGAGGTCGTGACAGGCGTCGACCAGGCGACCGAGGCCGGCCCGGCCGAGGGTGTGCAGGGTGACGGCGATCTTGAAGGCGTCGGCGCGCCGGGTGGTGCGCAGCGACTGACCCAGCAGGCTCGGGTAGCCGGCCCGTTCGTCGTCGGCCGGGTTGAGGTACTCGGCCCGGCGGGCGAGCGAGACGTACGACTCGGCGCGGCGGACCAGGAAGACACCGGCGGCGGCGGGCTGCCAGCCGAGCTTGTGCCAGTCCAGCGAGACGGAGTCCGCGCGGGCGATGCCGTCGAGGAGCGGGGCGAGCCGGTCGGAGAGCAGGGCGCCGCCGCCGTACGCGGCGTCGACGTGCAGCCAGGCCCCGTAGCGGGTTGCCAGGTCGGCGAGCGCGGGCAGCGGGTCGACGGCGCCGGTGTCGGTGGTGCCCGCGGTGGCGACGACGGCGATCGGGGTGTGCCCGGCCCAGCTCGCCCCGGCCAGGGCGTCCGCCAGCGCGGCCGGGTCCATCCGCAGGTCGCGGTCGACCGCGACGGGGACCACGGCCCGTTCGCCGAGCCCGAGCAGGGCGGCGGCACGCTGGACGGAGAAGTGCGCGGCCCGGGAGGCGAAGATCCGGGGAGTGGCGCCGGGCGGCAGGCCGTCCAGTTCGACGATGCCGTCGAGTCCCTGGTCGCGGGCGAGCATCAGGCCCATCAGGTTGGACTCGGTGCCGCCGGAGGTGAGGACGCCGGAGGCGTGCGCCGGGTCGTAGCCGACGAGGGCGGCGAGTTCGGCGAGCAGCGCGGTCTCCAGCGCGGTCGCGGCGGGGGCCTGGTCCCACGAGTCCTGGGAGGGGTTGAGCGCGCTGACGGCGAGGTCGGCGGCGACGGCCACGGCGAGCGGCGGGCAGTGCAGGTGCGCGGCGCAGTACGGGTCCGCGGGGTCGGCGGCGCCGTGGGCGAGCAGGTCGGTGAGCCGGGCGAGCGCGTCGGGGCCGGGCGCCGCGGCCAGCGCGGCGGTGACCCTGGCGGTGGTGTCGGCGGGGCGGCCGGCGGGCAGCGGCCCGCCCCGCCGGGTGGCTCCGGTCTCCAGCGCGTCCAGGACGGCGGCCAGCAGCGGGCCGAGCGCGGCCGGGCCGCCGACGCCGCCGGACAGGGCGTCGGCCGCCGGGCCCGGGGCGACGGGTCCGCCGCCGGCCCCGGGCCCGCCCTCCGCTCCGGCCGCGTTCACGCGGACCCCGCCACGCGCGGTCCCGCACCGGTGCCTGCCGCCGAAGCGGCGGAAGCCGCCGCGACGGCGTCCGCGAGCCGGTCCAGCACGGCCGCCACCTGCTCGTCGGTGATGGTGAGCGGCGGCAACAGGCGCAGCACGGCGTCGTGCCGCCCGCCGAGTTCGACGATCAGTCCGCGCGCCAGGCACGCCTCGCGGACCCGGACCGCCAGCTCGGGCGCGGCCGGGCGGGCCCCGCAGGCGTCCGGTTCGGCGGTGGGGTCGACCAGCTCGACGCCGATCATCAGCCCGCGTCCGCGGACGTCGCCGATCACCGGCAGCTCCCCGGCGAGCGCGCGCAGCCGTTCGACCATCCGCGCGCCGACCACTGCGGCCCGCTCCGCCAGGCCGTGGGCGGAGACGAACCGCAGGGTGGCCGCGCCGGCGGCCATGGCCAGGGTGTTGCCGCGGAAGGTCCCGGTGTGCGCACCGGGGCGCCAGCCGTCGTACTCCTCGCGGTAGACGACGACGGCCAGCGGCAGGCTGCCGCCGATCGCCTTGGAGAGCACCATCGCGTCGGGGACGATCCCGCTGTGCTCGACCGCCCACATCGCCCCGGTGCGGCCGACGCCGGTCTGGACCTCGTCGACGATCAGCGGGATGCCGCGTTCGGCGGTGATCCGGCGCATCGCCCGCAACCAGCCGTCGGGGGCGGGGACGACGCCGCCCTCGCCCTGCACGGCCTCCAGGACCATGGCGGCGGGCCGGACGACCCCGCCGGAGGGGTCGTCGAGCAGTCGCTCGACGTAGGTGGCCGACAGCTCGGCGCCGGCCTCGCCGCCGACCCCGAACGGGCAGCGGTAGCCGTACGGGTAGGGCAGGCGCGCGACCTCGCCACCGCTGGGCAGCGGCTCCTTGACGGCGACGTTGCCGGTGAGCGCGAGCGCGCCGGCGGTCATGCCGTGGTAGGCGCCGGTGAAGGCGAGGGCGCCGGAGCGGCCGGTGGCCGTCTGCATCAGTTTGAGCGCGGCCTCGACGGCGTCGGTTCCGGCCGGCCCGCAGAAGTGCACCCGGGCGCCGTCGGCGAACCCGGGCGGGAGGCTGTCGAAGAGGGCGGTGGTGAAGTCGTCCTTCTCCGCGGTCGCGAGGTCGAGCAGGTGCAGGGGCGCGCCGCTGTCCAGGGTGCGGCGGATCGCCTCCAGCACCACGGGGTGGTTGTGGCCGAGCGCGAGGGTGCCGGCGCCGGAGAGGCAGTCCAGGTAGCGGCGGCCGTCCGCACCTTCGACGGTCATGCCGTTGGCGCGCACCGGGACGATCGGGAACGACCGGGCGTAGGTGCGGGCGGCGGACTCGCGGACGCGCTGACGGCGCAGGACGGCCGCGGCGGCCGGTGCGGCGTCCGCCGCGGCGACGGCGGACGGTGCGGCAGGAGCGGTGGGGACGGGGACGGTGGGGACGGTCGGACCGGTGGCGGGCTCGGCGGCGAGCGTCAAGGCGAACTCCCAGGAAGTTAGGTAAGCCTAACTTTAGAACGGAGGCCGATCCGACCTCACCCTGGGGCCGTCAGAACCACCCGAACCGGTGACGGATCCCCCTCGGCCGGTGACCGCCCGAGACCTCAACGACCAAGGCCGCCACGAGGTTACGGGGACCCCCCGACGAAGTGCGGGCCCGACGGGCGAGGCCCCCCGGCCCGCCGGCGGCCCCGGGCCGCACGGTCACGAGTGCGCGATCGACGCGGCAGTCGCCGCCACCGCGACGGCACGGTCCCGGCCGCCCCGCGACGAGCGGGTCATGCCGATCCCGGCCCGATCCCCTCCCCGCCCCCGCCCCCGCCGGTCCAGCGGTAGCAGAGCTCCGGGCGGCCGACGGTGCCGTACCGGGGTTCGCGGGCGGCGAGCCCGGAGTCGACGAGGTGCTCCAGGTAACGGCGGGCGGTGATGCGGGAGACCCCGGCCGCGACACCGGCGGCGGCGGCGGACAGACCGGTGCGGGCCTCGCGCAGGACGGCGGCGACGGTGTCCAGCGTCGGGGCGCTCAACCCCTTGGGCAGCGCGGTGCGTTCGGGGGTGCGGAGCAGCGCGAGGGCCTGGTCGACCTCGTCCTGACCGGTGGCCTCGCCGGCCCGGGCGAGGGTGTCGCGGTAGCGGGCGTAGCGTTCCAGGCGGTCGTGCAGCGCGGCGGCGCCGAACGGCTTCAGCAGGTACTGGACGACCCCTGCGGAGACCGCCTGGCGGACCATCGCGAGGTCGCGGGCCGAGGTGACGGCGATGACGTCGGTGGTGTGCCCGGCCGCGCGCAGGGTGCCGCAGAGCTGGAGCCCGTGCCCGTCCGGCAGGTAGAGGTCGAGCAGGGTCAGGTCCACGGGCCTCCCCGCGGCGCGGGCGCGCTCCAGGAAGCGCAGCGCGTCGGCGCAGCCGTGGACGGTGCCGACCGCCCGGAACCCGGGTTCGCGTCCGACGTACAGGGCGTGGGCGGCGGCGGCCACCGGGTCGTCCTCGACCACCAGGACCGTGATCTCGGGCCGTCGGACGGGCCCTCCGGAGGGC
>NZ_JBHXKE010000040.1:0-45967 GCF_042722765.1 Kitasatospora sp. NPDC058406 | reverse complement strand
CCCCTCCGGGCGGTCGCGGCGCCCTTCGCCGTGCCGGGGCGCAACGTCTCCGAACAGGGGCAAAGCGGGCAGCGGGGGGCCCACGCGATAGCCTGGGCAGCGATCGAGCGGGTCCGGGCCCAGACGGGTTCGGCGCCCACCAGCGCCCGGGCGCGCCCGGGCGGCCGTCGAAGCGAGGGGTAGCCCAGCCGTGCGCATTGCCAGGTTTTCCGTCCGGGAAGGGAGCCCTGCCGCCGGCAGCGTCTCCTTCGGCGTGGTCGAGGGGGACCCGGCCCGGCCCGAGTCGCTGGTCGTCCACGCCCTGGCCGGCCACCCGTTCGGGCAGCCCCAGCCGACGGGCGAGAGCTACCGCTTCCAGGACGTCCGGCTGCTCAGCCCGATGCTGCCCAACAAGATCGTCGCGGTCGGCCGCAACTACGCCGCGCACGCCGCCGAACTGGGCAACGACGTCCCGGACGTCCCGCTGACCTTCTTCAAGCCGTCGACCGCGGTGATCGGCCCGACCGAGGCGATCGCCTACCCGCCGTTCTCCTCGGACGTCCAGTACGAGGCCGAACTCGCCGTGGTGATCGGCCGGATGTGCCGTGAGGTGCCGCTGGACCGGGTGCCCGAGGTGATCCTCGGCTACACCTGTGCCAACGACGTCACCGCGCGCGACGTCCAGCAGCGCGAGGGCCAGTGGGCCCGGGCCAAGGGCTTCGACACCTCCTGCCCGCTCGGCCCGTGGATCGAGACCGACCTCGACCCGGCCGACCTCGCCGTCACCTGCACCGTCAACGGCGAGCTGCGGCAGACCGGCCGCACCTCCCGGATGGTCCGCTCGGTCGCCGAGCTGATCGTCCACATCTCCGAGGCCATGACGCTGCTTCCCGGCGACGTCATCCTCACCGGCACACCCGCTGGGGTGGGCCCGCTCAACGTCGGCGACGAGGTCGCCGTCTCCATCGAAGGCATCGGCACTCTCACCAACAAGGTGATCAAGCGTGGCTAACACCGACCCCACCGTCCGGGTCCGCTTCTGTCCGTCCCCGACCGGCAACCCCCACGTGGGCCTGGTCCGCACCGCCCTCTTCAACTGGGCCTTCGCCCGCCACAACGGCGGCACGATGGTCTTCCGGATCGAGGACACCGACGCGGCCCGCGACTCCGAGGAGTCGTACGAGCAGCTCCTCGACGCCATGAAGTGGCTCGGTTTCGACTGGGACGAGGGCCCCGAGATCGGCGGCCCGCACGCGCCGTACCGCCAGTCGCAGCGGATGGACGTCTACGCCGATGTCGCCCGCCGCCTCCACGAGGCCGGTCACGCCTACTCCTGCTACTGCTCGACCGAGGAGCTGGACGCCCGCCGCGAGGCCGCCCGCGCGGCCGGCAAGCCGTCGGGCTACGACGGCCACTGCCGCGACCTGACGGACGACCAGGTCGCCGTCTACAAGCTGGAGAAGCGCGAGCCGATCCTGCGGTTCCGGATGCCGGACACCACCATCGTGTTCGACGACCTGGTCCGCGGCACGCTGAGCTTCGAGCCGGAGAACGTGCCCGACTACGGCATCGTCCGGGCCAACGGCGCACCGCTCTACACCCTGGTCAACCCGGTGGACGACGCGCTGATGGAGATCACCCACGTGCTCCGCGGCGAGGACCTGCTCTCCTCCACCCCGCGCCAGGTCGCGCTCTACGCGGCGCTCGCGGACATCGGCGTCGGCAACGGCACCACCCCGCGCTTCGGCCACCTGCCGTACGTGATGGGCGAGGGCAACAAGAAGCTCTCCAAGCGTGACCCGCAGGCCTCGCTCAACCTCTACCGCGAGCGCGGCTTCATCCCCGAGGGCCTGCTCAACTACCTGTCGCTGCTGGGCTGGTCGCTCTCCGCGGACGACGACATCTTCTCGGTCGAGCAGCTGGTCGAGGCGTTCGACGTCGCCGACGTCAACGCCAACCCGGCCCGCTTCGACCTCAAGAAGTGCGAGCACATCAACGCCGAGCACCTGCGCAGGCTCGCGCCGGAGGACTTCGTCCGCCGCCTCGTGCCGTACCTGCAGGCCCCGGGCCTGCTGCCGGCCGAGCCGACCGCCGAGCAGCTGGAGCTGCTGGCCAAGGTGGCGCCGCTCACCCAGGAGCGGATGGTCGTCCTCGGCGAGATCGTCACGATGGCCGGCTTCCTGTTCGTCGCCCCGGACGACTTCGCGGTCGACCCGGACGACGCGGCCAAGGTGCTGACCGCGGACGCCCGCCCGGTGCTGGAGGCCAGCGTCAAGGCGCTGGAGGCGCTGGAGGACTTCACGCCGGAGCCGATCCAGGCCGCGCTGCGCGAGGCGCTGGTGGAGGGCCTGGGCATCAAGCCCAAGTTCGCCTTCACCCCGCTGCGGGTCGCGGTCACCGGCCGGCGGGTCTCGCCGCCGCTCTTCGAGTCGATGGAGCTGCTCGGCCGGCCCGAGACGCTGCGCCGCCTGAACGCCGCTCTGGCCGCCGCCCCGGCGGCCTGACCGGGGCTCCGACCAGGACGCCGAGCAGGGCCCGCCCGGGTCCTGCTCGGCTCGCGGGCCGGGCCCGGCGCCGGGCCCGCGGCGCCCCCGGGCGTCACCGGGCGGCCTCCCGGCCGCCGCCTGGGGTTATCGATTTTGGAGCCAGGCCAGACGTCGGGTAATGTTCTTTCTGCGCCGCCCGGGAGGGAACGGACGGGGGAGTGAAACCCCGTCGGGAACCGAACGAGGGGCGCAACGCCCGAGAAGGCCCCGTAGGGGTCCAACTCCGGTGGGGTATGGTGTAATTGGCAGCACGAGTGATTCTGGTTCATTTAGTCTAGGTTCGAGTCCTGGTACCCCAGCGCAGTACAGCTCCACCGCAGTACCGTACAACAAGAGATCAAGCCCCCGTTGTGTAGCGGCCTAGCACGCTGCCCTCTCACGGCAGTAGCGCCGGTTCGAATCCGGTCGGGGGTACTGGTTCCGCAAGGGACCACCTGGAAAGCCCCCGTTGTGTAGCGGCCTAGCACGCTGCCCTCTCACGGCAGTAGCGCCGGTTCGAATCCGGTCGGGGGTACTGGTTCCGCGAGGGACCGCCAGGAAGCCCCCGTTGTGTAGCGGCCTAGCACGCTGCCCTCTCACGGCAGTAGCGCCGGTTCGAATCCGGTCGGGGGTACCAGAGCAGGAAGGCCGATGGGCTCACCCATCGGCTGAATTGCTTTGTTGGGGTATGGTGTAATTGGCAGCACGAGTGATTCTGGTTCATTTAGTCTAGGTTCGAGTCCTGGTACCCCAGCCAGAAAGTACGGCCCCGGTTCACGCCGGGGCTTTTCGCATTTCCGGCGGTCGTGCGGAATTGCGACGCCGGCCATTTCGAAGGGCCCGCTCACCAGGTGAGCGGGCCCTTTCGGATTCGTGGGGGATTTTCTGCGGGGGGCGGATACGGGGACGGGCGCGTGGGGGTGGGGGAGGGCCTGCGGGGGAGTTTCAGCTGCGGCGCAGCGCCTCGGTGAGGCGGTTGGCGGCTTCGATGATGGCCTGGGCGTGCAGTCGGCCCGGGTGGCGGGTCAGGCGCTCGATGGGGCCGGAGACCGAGACGGAGGCCACCACGCGGTTGGAGGGGCCGCGGACCGGGGCGGAGACCGAGGCCACGCCGGGCTCCCGCTCGCCGATCGACTGGGCCCAGCCGCGCCGCCGCACGCCGCTGAGCGCGGTGGCGGTGAAGCGGGCGCCCTGGAGGCCGCGGTGGAGCCGCTCGGGCTCCTCCCAGGCGAGCAGGACCTGGGCGGCCGAGCCGGCCTTCATCGGCAGGGTGCTGCCGACCGGGACGGTGTCCCGCAGACCGGAGAGCCGCTCGGCGGCGGCGACGCAGATCCGCATCTCGCCCTGCCGGCGGTAGAGCTGTGCGCTCTCGCCGGTGACGTCGCGCAGGTGGGTCAGGACCGGGCCCGCGGTGGCGAGCAGCCGGTCCTCGCCCGCCGCGGCGGAGAGTTCGGAGAGTCGGGGGCCGAGGATGAAGCGGCCCTGCATGTCCCTGGTGACCAGGCGGTGGTGTTCGAGTGCGACGGCGAGTCGGTGGGCCGTGGGGCGCGCCAGACCGGTGGCGGCGACCAGCCCCGCCAACGTGGCGGGGCCCGACTCCAGTGCGCTCAGCACCAGAGCGGCCTTGTCGAGAACGCCGACGCCGCTAGAGTTGTCCATGCCCTAAGACTGCAGTCTCAGTCCGCGAGACGCAAGTTCAATCTTCCGGGAAAAGCGCCACTCTGGATGCAGCAGCCCGGGAGACATCCAGGATGCGGCCCCGACCAGGTGTCCGCATGGTGGACAACGATCCGGTGTGCAGGTCGCGCGACGCGAGCCTCACAGGGCGGCGAAAGCTTCGACCTCGACGACACGAGAAGGCCGGCAACGCGGCCGGCTGGAGGGAACCCGATGGGACGGACACTCGCAGAGAAGGTCTGGGACGACCACGTCGTGCGGCGCGCGGAGGGCGAACCCGACCTGCTCTACATCGACCTTCACCTGCTGCACGAGGTGACCAGCCCGCAGGCCTTCGACGGCCTCCGGCTGGCCGGACGCACGGTCCGCCGCACCGACCTCACGATCGCGACCGAGGACCACAACACCCCGACCCTCGACATCGACAAGCCGATCGCCGACCCGGTCTCCCGGATCCAGCTGGAGACGCTGCGGCGCAACGCCGCCGAGTTCGGCGTCCGGATCCACTCGCTCGGCGACGTCGAGCAGGGCGTCGTGCACGTCGTCGGCCCGCAGCTGGGCCTGACCCAGCCCGGTACGACCGTGGTCTGTGGCGATTCCCACACCTCCACCCACGGCGCCTTCGGCGCACTGGCGTTCGGTATCGGCACCAGCCAGGTCGAGCACGTGCTGGCCACCCAGACGCTGCCGCTGGCCCCGTTCCGGACCATGGCCATCACCGTGGAGGGCGAACTCCCCGACGGAGTGACCGCCAAGGACCTGATCCTGGCGATCATCACGAAGATCGGCACCGGCGGCGGTCAGGGCTACGTCCTGGAGTACCGCGGTTCGGCGATCCGCAGCCTCTCCATGGAGGCCCGGATGACCATCTGCAACATGTCCATCGAGGCGGGCGCCCGGGCCGGCATGATCGCGCCTGACCAGATCACCTTCGACTACCTCGAAGGCCGCCCGCACGCCCCGAAGGGCGAGGACTGGGACGCCGCCGTCGCCTACTGGAAGACCCTGGGCACCGACGAGGACGCGGTCTTCGACCACGAGATCTTCATCGACGCCGCCGAGCTGACCCCCTTCGTCACCTGGGGCACCAACCCCGGTCAGGGCGCCCCGCTCGGTGCGAACGTCCCGCACCCCGAGTCGTTCGCCGACCCGCAGGAGCGGACCGCCGCCGAGAACGCCCTCGCGTACATGGGCCTGGTGGCCGGTACGCCGCTGCGCGAGGTCGCGGTCGACGCGGTCTTCGTCGGCTCCTGCACCAACGGCCGGATCGAGGACCTGCGCGCCGCCGCGGCCATCCTGGAGGGCCGCCGGGTCGCCGACGGCGTGCGGATGCTGGTCGTCCCCGGTTCCGTCCGGGTCGCCCTGCAGGCCGTCGAGGAGGGCCTGGACAAGGTGTTCACCGCGGCGGGTGCCGAGTGGCGCCACGCCGGCTGCTCGATGTGCCTGGGCATGAACCCCGACCAGCTGGCCCCCGGCGAGCGCTGCGCCTCGACCTCGAACCGCAACTTCGAGGGCCGCCAGGGCAAGGGCGGACGCACCCACCTGGTCTCCCCGCAGGTCGCCGCCGCGACCGCCGTCCTGGGCCGGCTGGCGGCCCCCGCCGATCTGAGCGCCGCCGACCTGGCGGACCCCAACGCCGCTGTGGAGGTCTGAGCAGCATGGACAAGTTCACCACCCACACCGGCCGGGCCGTCCCGCTGCGCCGCAGCAACGTCGACACCGACCAGATCATCCCGGCCCACTGGCTCAAGAAGGTCACCCGTTCCGGTTTCGAGGGCGGTCTGTTCGAGGCCTGGCGCAAGGACGAGTCGTTCATCCTCAACCGGCCCGAGCGGGAAGGGGCCACCGTCCTGGTGGCCGGCCCCGAGTTCGGCACCGGCTCCTCCCGTGAGCACGCCGTCTGGGCGCTCCAGAACTACGGTTTCCACGCGGTCGTCTCCTCGCGCTTCGCCGACATCTTCCGCGGCAACTCGCTGAAGAACGGCCTGCTCACCGTGGTGCTGCCGCAGGAGACCGTGGAGCGGCTCTGGGAGCTCACCGAGGCCGACCCGACCGCGGAGATCACCGTCGACCTGGAGGCCCGCGAGGTGCGCGCCGAGGGCATCACCGCGTCCTTCGAACTGGACGACAACGTTCGGTGGCGGCTGCTGAACGGGCTGGACGACATCAGCATCACCCTGCAGAACGAGGCCGACATCTCGGCGTTCGAGGAGACCCGTCCCTCGTTCAAGCCGCGTACTCTGCCGGTCGCCTGAGATCCCCTTCTGAACAAGCATTCTGACGATCCGCCGGATGGCCCGCTCCCCCCTCGGGGGGGCGGGCCGTCCGCCGTTCCGGAGCGGGAGTTGTGCGGCCCGGCCGCCCCCCGATTGCCCTTTCGGTAATGCGGCGGAGGGCCCCGCGCATGCACAACTCCGGGTAGATGGCACAATCAGTGCATGCACCGGCACCATGAACCTCCGTACGCGGGCGGCGAACCCGCGTCACCGGAGTCCACGGGCCGGGGATCCGAACGCCGAATTGACGATCGGCCGGACGCCGCCACCTCACCTGCTGAGGGGCCGGACGACCCGGAAGTCGCAGCGCTCTTCGCGCTTGTGGCCGAGCGGTTGAAGCAAGCTCACGACCGCGTGCATGCGCTGAACGTGTCTGCCGATGCAAAGACCGCTCTCGCCCGTCAACTGCTGATCGTCACGGAGACCGCCAAGCGCGATCTTCCCGGGGCGGCGCGGCGGTTGAGTCGCTTTGTGCAGGACCTCGACGAGGGGCGCCCGCCCGTCGACTGAGGTCGCCGACGCGCAAATCCATTGCGACACTAGGGTGATTCGCGCGTTTGGTAATTGAAAGTCCGCAGATACATACCTAACGTGCGAAATGAACGGATGGAATCATCCGGCGCCCGTTTCCGAAGGGGAAGACGTGAACAAGGCTCAGCTTGTCGAAGCGGTGGCCGAGCAGCTGGGCGGTCGCAAGGCTGCCGCAGAGGCCGTCGACGCAGTGCTCGACACCATGGTCCGCGCCGTTGTGGCCGGTGACCGGGTGTCGGTCACCGGTTTTGGCACCTTTGAGAAGGTGGAGCGCTCCGCGCGCTTCGCCCGCAACCCGCAGACCGGCGAGAAGGTCAAGGTCAAGAAGACCTCGGTGCCCCGCTTCCGTCCCGGCCAGGGCTTCAAGGACCTGGTCAGCGGCAGCAAGAAGCTGCCGAAGGAAGGCCCCTCGGTGAAGAAGGCGCCCAAGGGCTCCCTCACCCCGGGCAAGAGCGGTGTCGCCGCGACTCCGGCCGCCAAGCGCGCCGCCACCAAGCGTGCCGCCACGGCTGCCGCTGCCGCCGCCCCGGCGAAGAAGGCCGCGGCGAAGAAGACCGCCACCACCACCGCCGCCGCCGCGAAGAAGACCACCGCGACCGCTGCCAAGAAGGCGCCCGCCGCCAAGAAGGCCACCACCACCGCCGCCGCGAAGAAGACCACCGCGACCGCGACCAAGAAGACGGCGGCCGCCGCGAAGAAGACGGCCACCACCGCCGCCGCCAAGAAGACCACCGCGACCGCCGCCAAGAAGGCGACCGCGACGGCCAAGAAGACGGCTCCGGCGAAGAAGACCGCCACCCGTAAGACCACCGCGCGCAAGACCTCCGCGAAGTAGTCGACGGACGGCCTTCGAGAGCCGTGGCGCAGCACTCCACCCGGTTTTTCGGGCGGGGCCGGCGCCACGGCTCTCCGGTTTTCCGGGCCTCCGGCGCCGTACGGACGCGGTCAGCCCGCGGCCGGGTCCGCGGCCGGGTCCGGGAAGGTCTGCAGCGTCAGGAAGACCACCCGGCGGGCCTCCGCGGCGCCCTCGGTGCGGATCCGGACCCGCTGGCCGGGACGGAGCAGCCGCAGGCCGCCGGCGTCGAAGGCGGCGGCGTCGAACGGCACCGGGGTCCCGTCGTCGAGCAGCACGGAGCCGGCCCGGGTGGCGGGGTCGAAAGTGAACGCGGTGGCCTGCATGTCAGCAGCATAGCGAGCACCACCGACAGTCCCGGGTGACGTGCGGGCCGGGGCCCGGCGCGGTCCGGAGGACCGGTCCGGCAGGTACCCGAGCCGGACCGCCAGGGCCCGGGTGTGCGGGCCCACGCCGAGGGCCAGCGCCGCCGCCAGGTCCTCGCCGGTGTCGACGTCCCGGCGGACCGACTCCACGCCGGTCAGCCGCAGTTCGCGGGCGCCGCCGGCCGCGTGCCGGGCCCGTGAACCGTCCCCGAAGGCGGGGGAGAGCGGGCTGCCCGGGGCGCAGGCGAGCAGGGTGGTGCCCAGGCCGGGTGCGTCGGGCAGGAAGGCCCGGCCGGTGACCGGGACGGCGGTCAGCACCCGGCCCAGTTCGGCCGGGCGCAGGGCCGGCAGGTCCGCCGAGAGGGCGGCCAACGGGGCGCGCGGGGCGAGCGCCAGCGCGACCGCCGCGCCGTGCGCCAGTGCGTCGTTGAGTCCGCCCCCCGGTTCGTCGTCGACGACCAGGGCGCCGAGCGCGGCGAGCAGCTCGCCGGCCTCCGCGTCCCGGGTCACCACCAGGACGCGACCGACCTCGGAGGCGGCCAGCGCGGCGGTGACGGTGTCCAGGGCGAAGGAGAGCGCCAGGTCCGGGCGGTGCGGGCCGGCGAACGGCGCCAGCCGTGACTTGGCCCGGGCGAGCTGCTTGAGCGGCAGTACCAGCGACCAGCCGGCAGTGGGTGCGGCGGGCGCGACGGGCCCGCTGGGGCGTACGGTGTCCTGGGTCATCGGCGTCATTGTGACGCCGGTCCCGGAACCCTCGCCAGGCCGTCCGAACTGTGCGGACGTGCGTTTGATCACGCCCGCCCGACGTGCTGGCGCGGTTGCTCGACAGCCAATGAGCGGTCGGGTGAGACTGTTCCGCGCCCGGGCCCCGAAGCGGGGTCGCGGCAACGTGACTGACGCGGCACCCGACGTGCCGCACGGATGAGGAGGATCTGGGGTGGCCCGCCGCTCGTACGCCAGCTTCGGCAACGCCGACTACGGCATCTGGTACCGCTTCGCGGCCGTGCTGGTGAAGCCGGTGACGACCGCCCTGGTCAAGCCCGACTGGCGGGGCTGGGAGCACCTTCCGAAGAAGGGCGGCTTCATCACCGCGGTCAACCACAACTCGGTCATCGACCCGGTGATCTACGCGCACTGGCAGTACAACAGCGGACGGCCGCCGCGGATCCTCGGCAAGTCCTCGCTGTTCTCCGTGCCGTTCATCGGCTTCATGCTCCGCAAGACGGGCCAGATCCCGGTGTTCCGCGAGTCGACCGACGCGGCGCAGGCGTTCCGGGCCGCCATCGACGCGGTCAACGGCGGCCAGTGCGTGCAGTTCTACCCGGAGGGCACCCTCACCCGGGACCCGGACCTCTGGCCGATGACCGGCAAGAGCGGGGTGGCCCGGGTCGCCCTGATGACCGGCGCCCCGGTCATCCCCGTGGCGCACTGGGGCGCGCACGAGATCATCCCGCCGTACGGCAGGGGCGGCGCCGGGAAGAGCAAGTTCAACCTCTTCCCGCGCCACCGGGTGACGGTCGCGGCCGGGCCGGCCGTCGACCTGAGCAAGTACCGCGGCCAGGAGCTGACCGCCCAGGTGCTCAGGGACGCCACCGAGGACATCATGACGGCGATCACCGCCGTGCTGGCCGAGATCCGCGAGACCGAGCCGCCCGCCGAGCGGTACGACATGCGGGAGGCGGCCCGGAACCGGGGCGCCGCCGCGGCGGCCCGCCGGCAGAAGGCGGCCGGCCGGGCCGCCGACGAGGACGAGGAGGCCGGCAAGTGACCCGATGTGCCGTGTTCGGAACGGGCTCCTGGGGCACCGCGTTCGCGATGATCCTCGCGGACGCCGGCTGCGAGGTGACCCTCTGGGGCCGCCGGCAGGAGCTGGCGGACGCCGTCAACGCCACCCACGTCAACCCGGACTACCTCCCCGGGGTCCGGCTGCCCTCCTCGGTCCGGGCCACCACCGACCCCGCCGAGGCGCTGGCCGGCGCCGACTTCGCGGTGCTGGTGGTGCCCTCCCAGACGCTCCGCGAGAACCTGGCGGCCTGGGCGCCGCTGCTGGAGCCGCAGACCGTCCTGGTCAGCCTGATGAAGGGCATCGAGCTCGGCACCGCCAAGCGGATGAGCGAGGTCATCGGCGAGGTCGCCGGTGTCGGTCCGGAGCGGATCGCCGTGGTCAGCGGCCCCAACCTGGCCCGCGAGATCGCCAACCGGCAGCCCGCCGCGAGCGTCGTCGCGTGCACCGACGAGTCGGTCGCCAAGCGGCTCCAGGCGGCCTGCCACACGCCGTACTTCCGGCCGTACACCAACACCGACGTGATCGGTTGCGAGCTGGGCGGCGCGGTGAAGAACGTGATCGGCCTCGCGGTCGGCATGGCCAACGGCATGGGGCTCGGCGACAACACCAAGGCGACGCTGATCACCCGCGGGCTGGCCGAGACCACCCGGCTGGGACTGGCACTCGGCGCGGACGCGCACACCTTCGCCGGACTCGCCGGGATGGGCGACCTGGTGGCGACCTGCTCCTCACCGCTCTCCCGCAACAACACCTTCGGCACCAACCTGGGCCGGGGCATGTCGCTGGCGGAGACCATCGCGGCCACCCGCCAGACCGCGGAGGGCGTGAAGTCCTGCGAGTCGGTGCTCGACCTGGCCCGGCGCTGCGGCGTCGACATGCCGATCGTCGAGGCCGTGGTGGACGTGGTGCACAACGGCCGGCCCACCCAGGAGGTCCTTCAGGCGCTGATGTCCCGCTCGGCCAAGCCCGAGCGGCGGTGAACGTCCGCCTCAGGGTGGCTCACCTGTCCGAAACAGGCCGCACGGTACTCTCGGTCGCGATATGAGCATCGAACAGACCTCCCAGAACCCGTCCGTGAAGCCTCGTGTCGCCATCGTCTTCGGCGGCCGCAGCTCCGAGCACGCCATCTCGGTCTCCACCGCGGGCAGCGTGCTGAGGGCGATCGACCGCGACAAGTACGAGGTGCTGCCGATCGGCATCACCCACGAGGGCCGCTGGGCGCTGGTCAGCGACGAACCGGCCCGGATGACCATCACCGACGGCCGGCTGCCGGACGTCGACCAGGTCGCCGAGTCCGTCGAGGGCCAGGTCGCGCTGCCGCTCGGCCCGGGCAGCCGCGAGGTGGTCTGGAGCGAGCCCGGTGCGGCCCCCAAGGCGCTCGGCGAGGTCGACGTGGTCTTCCCGCTGCTGCACGGCCCCTGGGGCGAGGACGGCACGCTGCAGGGCCTGCTGGAGCTCTCCGGCGTGCCGTACGTCGGCAACGGCGTGCTCTCCAGCGCGGTCGGCATGGACAAGGAGTTCACCAAGCGCCTGCTGGCCTCGCACGGCCTGGGCGTCGGCCGCTACACCGTGGTCCGCCCGCGCGAGTGGGAGACCGAGGAGGGCCGCGCGGCCGTCCGCGAGCGGGCCGCCGAGCTCGGTCTGCCGCTGTTCGTGAAGCCCTGCCGGGCCGGCTCCAGCATGGGCATCACCAAGGTCAAGGACCTCTCCGACCTCGACCGCGCGATCGACGAGGCCCGCCGGCACGACCCCAAGCTGATCATCGAGGCAGGCGTCTCCGGCCGCGAGATCGAGTGCGCCGTGCTGGAGTTCGAGGACGGCCCGCGGGCCAGCGTCCCGGCCGAGGTGCTGGTCGGCGGCGACTACGAGTTCTACGACTTCGAGGCCAAGTACATCGACTCCTCGGAGGTGCGGATCCCGGCCGAGCTGTCCGGCGAGGAGACCGCCGAGATCCGCCGCCAGGCGGTGGCCGCGTTCGAGGCGCTCGGCTGCGAGGGCCTGGCCCGGGTGGACTTCTTCCTGCTGGAGGACGGCAGCTGGATGGTCAACGAGATCAACACCATGCCCGGCTTCACCCCGATCTCGGCCTACCCGAAGATGTGGGAGGCCAGCGGGCTGTCCTACCCGGAGCTGATCGACCGGCTGCTGCAGGCGGCGCTGCGCCGCTCCACCGGCCTGCGGTAGCCGCGCGGACCGCACCGCGGACGACGCGCGAGGGCGGGCCCGGGTTCCCCCGGGCCCGCCCTCGCGCGTGCGGCACTACGGGATGGTGGCCCTCACCGCGTCGGAGAGCGCGGCGGCGGCGTCGAGCGGGTTGGCGAGTGCCCCGCCGGGGACGGTCACCTCGACGAACACGGCCCGCTGGGTGACGGTGAGCCGGTAGCCGCCGTCCTTCAGCGGCTCCGGCCACCAGGTGACGTCGTTGATCGTCGGCGAGATCTCCTTCTGCTTCTCGTCGACCAGCCCCTCCGGGTGCGGCACGCCGCAGCGCAGCACGACGCGCGGCGACGAGGCCCAGGCGGCGGTGTACGGGGAGGCGGGCCCGGGGTCCTTGCGCGGGTGCCCGATCAGGTCCTGCGGCAGCGCGGCGTCCAGGGCCCGGCAGTACGCGGCGGCCCTGGGGGCGGGCGTGGGGGCGTCGACCTTCTCGGGCGCGCCCCAGTTGCCGACCAGCACCACGATGGTGCAGGTCAGCGCGAGCGGCACCGCCAGCCAACGGACCGGGGCCGGCAGTGCCGCGAGGAGGCGGGGGGCACGGAATTCTCGGGTCACCCGCCGATGGTATGCGCGGCTTACAGGTGCACCACCGGACAGGTCAGGGTCCGGGTGATTCCCTCGACCTGCTGAACCTTCGCGACGACGAGGCGGCCGAGGTCGTCGACCGTGTCGGCCTCCGCGCGGACGATCACGTCGTAGGGCCCGGTCACGTCCTCGGCCTGGAGGACACCGGGGATCTTGGAGATCGACTCGGCCACGGAGCTGGCCTTGCCGACCTCGGTCTGAATCAGGATGTAGGCCTGTACCACGGGGACCTCCCGGCGGCTGGGTACGGGGATCGCCGCCGTGATCGCCCGGTCAGGCGTCGGGGGTGGGGCACGGGCTCACCGGCAGTCTGATCACCACGCTACCGCGCAGCGGGGCAGGGAGGGGAGACCTGTGCGCCGTCGGAGGGCGTACGCTGCGCGCGGAAGCGACTTGGACGTACGACGCAGGTGCGCACGTGATGGAGACCGAGAGGACGGCAGATGCAGGGGACCGTGGGCGAGCTGGGCGAGTTCGGACTCATCAGGGAGCTGACCGCCCGGGTACCGCTCACCGACGCGGTCGACCTCGGCCCGGGTGACGACGCCGCGGTGGTGAAGGCGCCGGACGGCCGGGTGGTGGCCACCACGGACGTGCTGATCGAGAACCGGCACTTCCGCCGGGACTGGTCCACCGCCTACGACGTGGGCCGCAAGGCCGCCGCGCAGAACCTCGCCGACGTGGCCGCGATGGGCGCGGTGCCGACCGCGATCCTGCTGGGTCTGGTCGCGCCCGCCGATCTGCCCACCACCTGGGCGACCGAGCTGATGGACGGCCTGCGCGACGAGTGCCAGGTGGCCGGCGCGACCGTGGTCGGCGGCGACGTGGTGCGCGGGGACACCATCACGCTGGCCATCACGGCGCTCGGAGATCTGCAGGGGCGTGCGCCCGTGACGCGCGCCGGTGCTCAGGTGGGTGACGTGGTGGCGGTCACCGGCTGGCTGGGCTGGTCGGCGGCCGGACTGACCGTGCTGCAGCGCGGCTTCCGCTCCCCGAGGGCCTTCGTCGAGGCGCACCGCCGCCCCGAGCCGCCGTACCACGCCGGTCCGGCCGGCTCCGAGTTGGGCGCCACCTCGATGATCGACGTGAGTGACGGGCTGGTCGCCGACCTGGGCCACGTCGCCAAGGCCAGCGCGGTGGACATCGACCTGCGGGCCGCCGACTTCGACGTCCCGGTCCAGATGGCGGACATCGGGCAGGCGGTCGGGGTGGACCCGCTGGTCTGGGTGCTCTCCGGCGGCGAGGACCACGCGATCGTGGCGACCTTCCCGCGCGGGGTCCAACTGCCCGCCCGCTGGCGGGTGGTCGGTGAGGTCGTGGGGCGGGCCCGGGCGGCGCGCGGCGGCCGGGTGACGGTGGACGGCGAGGCCTGGGACCGGGTCGGCGGCTGGGACCACTTCTCGGAGTGACGGCGGTCGGCCACCTGCGGCCGGCCGTTGCGGGACCGGCCGTTCCGGGACCGGCCGTTCAAGGGTCGGTCGTTCCGTGGGTCGGCCGGCCCGGCGGCCGACGGACGTGCGGGGCCGGTGGGTTGACGCCCCGCCGGGGGCGGGAACGGGGGCGGGAACGGGGCGCGGCCGAGGGCGCGCGACGCTCCGGGTACGTCCCGCGATCCGGCTCCGGACGGGCCGAGCGCGTAGGCTTGCCGCATCCGGACCGCCCGTCTTCGGCGTGAGTGGTCTGAACCACTGTGGTCTGAACCACTTCGGAGCGGGAGAGCACACCACCATGCGTATCGGTGTCCTGACCAGCGGCGGCGACTGCCCCGGCCTGAACGCGGTGATCCGTTCCGTGGTGCACCGGGGAACCGATGTGCACGGCGACGAGATCGTCGGCATCGAGGACGGCTTCCTCGGCCTGATCGAGGGCCGCACCCGCCCGGTCTCCCACGACGACGTCACCGGCCTGCTGACCCTCGGCGGCACCATCCTCGGCTCGGCCCGGGTGCAGCGCGACCGGATCGCCTGGGCGGTGGAGAACGCCAAGGCCCTCGCCCGCGACATCGGCATCGACGCGCTGATCGCGATCGGCGGCGAGGGCACGCTCACCGCCGCCAAGATGTTCAGCGACGCCGGACTCCCCGTGGTCGGGGTGCCCAAGACCATCGACAACGACATCGACGCCACCGACGTCACCTTCGGCTTCGACACCGCGGTGCACGTCGCGACCGAGGCGATCGACCGGCTGAAGACCACCGCCGAATCCCACCAGCGCGTCATGGTGGTCGAGTTGATGGGCCGGCACACCGGCTGGATCACCCTCACCGCCGGCATGGCGGGCGGCGCGCACGGCATCCTCATCCCGGAGAAGCCGTTCGACATCGAGGGGGTGGCCCGGATGGTCGAGGACCGCTTCGCCCGCGGCAAGAAGTTCGCCATCATCGCCGTCGCCGAGGGCGCCGCACCGATGCCCGGCACCATGCGCTTCGACCACGGCGAGGTCGACCGGTTCGGGCACCGCACCTTCGGCGGGATCGGCAACCGGCTCGCCCACGAGCTGGAGAACCTGCTCGGCAAGGAGGCCCGCCCGGTCATCCTCGGCCACACCCAGCGAGGCGGCACCCCGACCGCCCGGGACCGGGTGCTCGCCACCCGGTTCGGCTGGCACGCGGTCGAGGCCGTCCACCAGGGCGCGTTCGGCCACTTCACCGCGCTGCGCCGGGGCGAGATCCGCCTGGTGCCGGTCGCCGAGGCCGTCACCCGGCTCAAGACCGTGCCGGAGGACCGCTGGGCGGAGTCGGAGGCGGTGCTCTGAACCGGCGCCGGTAGGTTGGAGGGCATGTCGCTCCCGTCCTCCACTCCCGCCCCCGGCGACCGCCCGTCGCCGGGCGGCCCCTCCGCCGCACCTCCCCGCGTCCTCACGGTGGCCGGCTCCGACTCCGGCGGCGGCGCCGGCATCCAGGCCGACCTCAAGGCGATGCTCGCCCTCGGCGTCCACGGCATGAGCGTGATCACGGCCGTCACCGCGCAGAACTCGCTCGGCGTCCAGGGCTACTGGGAACTCCCCGCCGAGGCCGTCCGCGCCCAGTTCCGCAGCGTGGTGGACGACATCGGCGTCCAGGCCGTGAAGACCGGCATGCTCGCCTCCGTCGAACTGGTGGAGACCGTCGCCGGACTGCTGGTCGACGTCGACGTGCCCGTCGTGGTCGACCCGGTCGGCGTCTCCAAGCACGGCGACGCGCTGCTCGCCGCCGAGGCCGTCGCGACCGTCCGCGAGAAGCTGCTGCCGGTCGCCACCCTCGCCACGCCCAACCTGCACGAGGTGACGCAGCTCACCGGGCGCACCGTGGAGAACGAGGCGCAGATGGCGGACGCGGCCAAGGCGCTGCTCGACCTCGGGCCGCGCTGGGTGCTGGTCAAGGGCGGCCACCTGGAGGGCGACGCGGCCGACCTGCTCCACGGCGGCGCGGGGGAGGAGTACTGGTTCCGGGCACCGCGCCACGACAACCGGCACACCCACGGCACGGGCTGCACGCTGGCCAGCGCGATCGCCTCCGGACTGGCCAAGGGCGAGCCGCTGCCGGAGGCCGTGGCCTCCGCGAAGGAGTACATCACCGGCGCGATCGCCGGCGGGTTCGCGCTGGGAGGCGGGATCGGGCCGGTCGACCACGCCTGGCGTTGGCGCTGAACCGACCGGAAAGACCGATGGGCGGGCCCGGGGGCCCGCCCATCGGCGGAAGGGTCGGCGGGGTTCGCCGGGCAAACAGGAAGCCGGCTCATCCGAGGATGAACCGGCTTGCTGGAGGACCGGCGTACCGGTCTGCGCGTCAGCGCGAGACCTTACCGGCCTTGATGCACGAGGTGCAGACGTTGAGCCGCTTCGGCGTCCGCCCAATCACAGCGCGCACCGTCTGAATGTTGGGGTTCCAACGACGGGGGGTACGGCGGTGAGAGTGGGAGATGCTGTTGCCGAAGCCCGGCCCCTTGCCGCAGACGTCGCAGTTGGCAGCCACAGGAGTCACTCCAAGACTTCAGATCATTTACGTTCGAAAACCCCGCTGGACCAGCGGAGCACTCGCGTGAACCGGACCGGGCCGAAGGGTGAGCCTGAACCTGTTCCAGGCAACCGGAAGAGCATACAACGCTTGCTTCCGTTCAACGAAACTACCACGACCGGCCGAGTGATCGCTCTGCCCGCCGCTCCGGGCACCGTCCCGCGGCCCCCGATAACCTGCCGGTATCACCCCTCGCCGTTCACCCTCAGGCCATCACGGCGTCCCATCCGGAGGAGACCTGGTGCTGCACACGCTCGACGCCCCGGCCGTGCGCAGCTGGTGCCAGCTGGCCCTGCGCGCGCTCGGCCAGGCCCGTGAGGAGATCGACGCACTCAACGTCTATCCCGTCCCGGACGGCGACACCGGCACCAACCTGTACCTGACCGTCGAGTCGGCCGCCGCGGCGGTGGAGAGCCGGTTCGCCGACCCGGGACCGGGCGGGGTGCCGGGGCTCGCCGAGACCGCCCGGGCGATGGCCCGCGGCGCGCTGGTCGGCGCCCGCGGCAACTCCGGGGTGATCCTCGCCCAGTGGCTGCGCGGCACCGCCGAGATGCTCGCCGAGGGCGGCGGCGCCGACCAGCTGCGGGCCGCCCTCCAACGGGCCGCCGACTCCGCCTACCAGGCCGTCGCCGAGCCGGTCGAGGGCACCCTGCTCACCG
The DNA here is from genome assembly GCF_042722765.1 of Kitasatospora sp. NPDC058406. Classification (NCBI taxonomy): domain Bacteria; kingdom Bacillati; phylum Actinomycetota; class Actinomycetes; order Kitasatosporales; family Streptomycetaceae; genus Kitasatospora; species Kitasatospora sp. NPDC058406. The sequence continues at coordinate 28,520 of NZ_JBHXKE010000040.1, read as the reverse complement.
TCGCCCGGGTCGCCGCCCGGGAGGCGGGCCGGGCCGGTGCGGGGCTCGGCCAGGTCGCCGACACCGCGTACCGGGCCGCCCGGGACGCGCTGCGGCGCACCCCCGAACAGCTCGCCGTGCTCGCCGAGAACGGGGTGGTGGACGCCGGGGGCCGCGGCCTGGTCGCCGTCCTCGGCGCGCTCGCCGACGCGGTGGCCGGGCACCAGCCGATGGGCCCGGTCGCCCTGCGCGGGGACCTCCACGTGGTGGAGAGCTGCTCCGGACACGTCCGCCCGCCCGGGCCGGGCCACCCCGCGTTCGAGGTCATCTACCTGCTGGACGCCCCCGACGAGGCCCTGCCGGCGCTGCGCGAACGGCTGGCGGGTCTCGGCGACTCGCTGGTGGTCGGCGGCGGCGACGGACTCTGGAACGTGCACGTCCACGTGGACGACGCGGGCGCCGCCGTCGAGGCCGGGGTCGGGGCCGGGCGTCCGCACCAGATCCGGATCACCCACTTCGCCGAGGCCGCCGCCCGGGCCGGCACCGCCGCCGACCGCGGCGAGGCCGAGCGGCGCACCCGCGCGGTGCTCTCGGTGGTCTCGGGCGCGGGCCTGGCCGAACTCTGCGAGCAGGCCGGCGCGGTCGTGCTGCACGCCGAGCCCGGCCGCCCGCCGGCCAGCGCCGAACTCACCGCCGCCGTCCGCCGGTCCGCCGCCCGCGAGGTCGTGCTGCTGCTCAACGACCCGGAGCTGCGGGCCGCCGCGGGCGCTGCCGCCGACCAGCTGCGCGAGGAGGGCGTCCGGATCGCCGTCCTGCCCACCCGGTCGCCGGTCCAGGGCCTGGCCGCGCTCGCCGTGCACGAGTCCGCCCGGCGCTTCGACGAGGACGTGGTCGCCATGACCTCCGCGGCCGGCGCCACCCGGTACGCCGAACTGGCGGTCGCCGAGGGGGAGTCCTGGACCATGGCCGGGGTCTGCCAGGCCGGCGACGTGCTCGGCCTGATCGACGGGGACGTCGCGGTGATCGGCACCGGGCTGGCCGAGGTCGGCACGAGCGTGCTGGACCGGATGCTCGGCGCCGGCGGCGAACTGGTCACCCTGATCCTCGGCGAGGGCGCGCCCGAGGGGCTGGCCGAGCGGATGGTCGCGCACGCCCGGCACCGGCGGCCCGAGGTGGACGCGGTGGTCTTCCACGGCGGCCAGGAGTCGGCGCCGCTGCTCATCGGCGTGGAGTGAGGCGGCTCCGCGGGCCGCGCCGGGCCGGGGCGGCCGGAGGGCGCGTCGGCGGAGTGAGGGCCGGTCTGTCGGTCCCGTGGTGTAAACAAGGCCCTGATGGGCGCTCTCGATGAACCACTGACCAAGCTCGTCGGCGACCGGACCGCCAAGGTGCTCGCCGACAGCCTCAAGCTGCGCACGGTCGGGGACCTGCTGCACCACTACCCGCGCCGCTACGTCGAACGCGGCCAGCTCACCAGCCTGGACGAGCTGGAGATCGACGAGCACGTCACCGTGCTGGCCAGGGTCGAGAAGGTCACCCTGATCCCGTTCCGCGGGCGCAAGGGCGACCGGCTGGAGGTCGTCGTCACCGACGGCCGCAGCCGGCTCTCGCTGGTCTTCTTCAACCAGGGCTGGCGGCAGAAGGAGCTGAAGGGCGGCTCCCAGGGCCTGTTCGCGGGCAAGGTGGGCGTCTTCAACCGCACCCGCCAGCTGGTCTCGCCGGACTACCAGCTGCTCGACGCGGACGCGGACGCCGGCGCCGCCCAGCAGTTCGCCGGCCGGCTCATCCCCGTGTACGGCGCCAGCGCCCAGATGCCCAGCTGGAAGCTCTCGCTCTGCGTCGAGACGGCGCTCACCAAGCACCTGTCCGACGTCGGCGAGCCGCTCCCCGCCGAACTGCGCGAGCGGCACGACCTGATCCCGCTGCCCGAGGCGCTCGAACTGATCCACCGCCCGCGCAACCAGGCCGACCGCGAACGCGCCCAGGAACGGCTCCGCTGGGACGAGGCGTTCGTCCTCCAGGTCGCCCTCGCGCAGCGCCGGGCCGCCGACTCCGCCCTGCCCGCCAAGCCGCGCAGGGCCCGGGAGGGCGGCCTGCTCGACGCCTTCGACGCCCGGCTGCCGTTCACCCTCACGGAGGGCCAGCAGAAGGTCTCCGCGGAGATCGCCGCCGACCTGGCGGGCGAACACCCGATGCACCGCCTGCTCCAGGGCGAGGTCGGCTCCGGCAAGACCCTGGTCGCGCTGCGCGCCATGCTCGCCGTGGTGGACGCCGGCGGACAGGCGGTGCTGCTCGCGCCCACCGAGGTCCTGGCCCAGCAGCACCACCGCTCGATCGTCGAGATGATGGGCGACCTGGCCGAGGGCGGTCTGCTCGGCGGCTCCGACCTGGGCACCCGGGTGGCGCTGCTCACCGGCTCGATGGGCGTCCCGGCCCGCCGCCAGGTGCTGCTCGACATGGCCTGCGGGGACGCCGGCATCGCGATCGGCACCCACGCGCTGATCGAGGACAAGGTGCAGTTCCAGGACCTCGGCCTGGTCGTGGTCGACGAGCAGCACCGCTTCGGCGTCGAGCAGCGCGACGCGCTGCGCGCCAAGGGCGACCAGCCGCCGCACCTGCTGGTGATGACCGCCACCCCGATCCCGCGCACCGTCGCGATGACCGTCTTCGGGGACTTGGAGACCTCCGTGCTGGACCAGCTTCCGGCCGGCCGCTCGCCCATCTCCACCCACGTCGTCCCGGCCGTCGAGAAGCCCAACTTCCTGGCGCGGGCCTGGGAGCGGGTCCGCGAGGAGGTGACCCGGGGCCACCAGGCGTACGTGGTCTGCCCCCGGATCGGGGACGAGGAGCCCGCCGACCCGAAGGCCGCGAAGGGCGCGAAGAAGCGGCGCCGGGCCGAGGACGAGCTGGAGGACCTCACCGACGACGCACCGGACGAGGGCGCCGCGAGCGACGAGCGGCGGCCCCCGCTCTCCGTCGTGGAGACCGCCGCGAAGCTGGTCGGGGGCCCGCTGGCCGGGCTGCGGGTGGAGATCCTGCACGGCCGGCTGACGCCCGAGGCCAAGGACGACGTGATGCGCCGGTTCACGGCCGGCGCGGTGGACGTGCTGGTCGCGACCACGGTGATCGAGGTCGGCGTCAACGTCCCGAACTCCACCGTGATGGTGATCATGGACGCGGACCGGTTCGGCGTCTCCCAGCTCCACCAGCTCCGCGGCCGGGTCGGGCGCGGCTCCGCCGCCGGGCTCTGCCTGCTGGTCAGCGACATGCCCGCGGGCAGCGCCGCCCGGGCCCGGCTGGACGCGGTGGCCGGCACGCTGGACGGCTTCCAGCTGTCCCGGATCGACCTCGAACAGCGCCGCGAGGGCGACGTCCTGGGCCAGGCGCAGTCGGGTGTGAAGTCCTCGCTCAAGGTGCTCTCGGTGCTGGAGGACGAGGAGGTCATCGTGACCGCCCGCACCGAGGCCACCCGGCTGGTCGCCGAGGACCCCGGGCTGACCGCCCACCCGGAGCTGCGCACCGCGCTGGCGAGCCTGCTCGACGAGGACCGTGCGGAGTATCTGGAGAAGGGCTGAGGCCCGCTCGGCAGAGCCCGATTGTCAGACCCCCGGGAGAGAATGAAGGTGTTCAGGACGCACCCCCAAGGTGCGTTCCTGGCGCGACACTTGGGGGTTTTGCCATGGCATTCCGTCATCTCAACGAGCTCCCGCTGGGCGACAAGGTCTTCCGGATCGAACTCGCCAGCGACGACGACCGCGAGGTCACCCTCACCCTCACCGGCTGGCGCGAGGGGGAAGCGGCCGCGCCGCTCGCCTCCGGACGGCTGCGGCTGCCGGTCGAGGACGTCGCCTCGCTCCGGATCGCGCTCAACCGGGCGCTCCGGGCCCTGGCGATCGTCGCCGACGTCTCCGAGCCCATCCCCGACCGTGACGTGCTGCGCGAGCTCTACCCCGGACACGGCGCCCCCTGGGTGCCGCAGCACGAGGAGGAACTGGTCCGGCGGTTCCACGAGAACGAGACCGTCGCCCGGATCGCCGCCCGCTTCGGCCGTACGCCCGACTCCGTCCGCACCAAGCTGCGGGAGCTCGGCCACGACCCGCGCCGCCCCGAGTACTGCCCGCCCGACGGCTGCCTCTCCTGGTCCCGCTACGCCTCGCCGACGCTGCTCGGCGCGGCCGTCCCGGCCCAGGCGGCGGGGGAGTAGCCGGGGCATCCGGTCCGTGGGTGCGACGGGGGCGCGGCGTCCGCGGTGACGAGCTGAAGTGAGGGGGGAGGGCCCCGCCGGTCGGACCGGCGGGGCCCGGCCCGTATAGCGTGGTCGGGCAGCGACGAAAGGACCTCCCACCACCATGACCCGCGTGATCGCCGGGGCGGCCGGCGGCCGCCGACTGGCCGTACCGCCCGGTCGGGGCACCCGCCCGACCTCCGACAAGGCCCGCGAGGCGATGTTCTCCACCCTGGAGGCGCTGCGCGGCACCCTGCACGGCATCCGGATGCTGGACCTGTTCGGCGGGTCCGGCGCGGTCGGCCTGGAGGCGCTGTCGCGCGGCGCCGAGCACGTGCTGCTGGTCGAGGCCGACGCCCAGGCGGCCCGGGTGATCCGGGAGAACGTCCGGACGATCGGACTGCCGGGCGCGCTGGTGAAGGCCGCCAGGGCGGAGAAGGTGATCGCCGGGCCGGCTCCGGAGGCTCCGTACGACCTCGTCTTCCTCGACCCGCCGTACGTCGTCACCGACGACGAGGTGCGCGAGATGCTGATCACACTGTCGGCCGGGGGCTGGCTCGCGGCCGACGCACTCGTCACCGTGGAGCGCAGCACCCGGGGCGGCGAGTTCGGCTGGCCGGAGGGCTTCGAGGTACTGCGCTCGCGCCGGTACGGCGAGGGCACCCTCTGGTACGGTCGCGCCGCCGCCGAGACCCGTCGCCACCCGTAGCGGGCCGAGGCCCGCAGCAGTCTCGTCACCCCATGAGGGAGCACCAACGCCATGCGCCGTGCCGTCTGCCCCGGATCGTTCGACCCGATCACCAACGGTCACCTCGACATCATCGAGCGGGCCTCGAAGCTGTACGACGTGGTGCACGTCGCGGTGTTGATCAACCGCAACAAGGAGGGCATGTTCAGCGTCGAGGAGCGGATCGCGCTGATCGAGGAGACCACCGCGCAGTACGGGAACGTCGTGGTCGAGTCGCACCTCGGCCTGCTGGTGGACTTCTGCCGGGAGCGGGACATCCCGGCGATCATCAAGGGCCTGCGCGCCGTCAGCGACTTCGACTACGAGCTGCAGATGGCCCAGATGAACCACGGGCTGACCGGCGTCGAGACGCTCTTCGTGCCGACGTCGCCGACGTACAGCTTCCTCTCCTCGACGCTGGTCAAGGAGGTGGCCTCGTACGGCGGCGACGTCTCGCACCTGCTGCCGGAGACGGTGCACGGCCGCCTGGTCGAGCGGATCGCCGAGCGGCGCGCCGGGCGGTAGCGCGCGACGGGGCGGCCGGCCCGCGGGGTGGGCCCGGTGGTGACCTCCGGTCCGTTTCTGCCGGTTCGTCACGGTATGTCGGTCAGGTGGGTGGTCGGCCCCGTCCGGACGTTGTGACCTCGCCCCGCCGTGGCCGTACAGTCTGTATTCCTGCCCTGCGGTGAGGTGCACCGCGCCGGGCGCTGCCTCCGCCGGACCGTCGGCGGCACACGGAAAGACGAAGCCCCGTGGACGTGCAGAACAAGGTCGACGAGATCGTGGCCGCCGTCGAGAACGCCCGCTCGATGCCCATGTCGGCCTCCTGCGTGGTGAACCGGGCCGAGCTGGTCGGCCTGCTCCAGGACCTGCGCTCGGCACTGCCCGCCGAGTTGGCCCAGGCCCAGTCGGTGATGGCCGACCACGAGTCGGTGGTCGCGGACGCCCAGTCCGAGGCCGACCGGATCATCCAGGGGGCGCACGCCGAACGGGGCTCGCTGATCTCCGACACCGAGGTGGTCCGCCGCGCCCAGGCCGAGGCCGACCGGATCCTCGTCGAGGCCCGCGCCGAGGTCGACACCAAGCGCGCCGAGGCCGACGACTACGTGGACAGCAAGCTGGCCAACTTCGAGGTCGTGCTCACCAAGACGCTCGGCGCCGTCGGCCGCGGCCGGACCAAGCTGCGCGGCGACGCGAGCGTCTTCGAGAACGACTTCGACGGCGAGAGCGACGGCGAGGAGTTCCGGCCGCAGCGGACCAGCCCGAGCCCCGAGGTCGACGAGTACGTCGATGTGAAGCTCGCCACCCTGGAGAACGTGCTCAGCGCGACCCTGGAGGCGGTCGGCAAGGGCCGCGACAAGCTGCTCGGCAAGCGGCCGATCGACGAGCTGGGCGCCTACCTGGCCGCCGCCGACCAGGCGCAGCAGGCCAAGGAGCGGGCCGAGGCGGTCGCCGCGGGCTTCGCCGGGGACGCCGACGGTGCCGACATCGCGTGGTACCGCGAGGAGGTTCCGCAGCAGCAGAGCTGGCCGGAGCAGGCCCCGGCGGCGGCGGGCTGGCAGTCCCCGGGGGCCGACCAGTACGCGGCCGCGCAGCAGGGCGGCGGCCAGTACGCGGAGGTGTACGGCGGCGGCTTCGACCCGGCGATCGGCCAGGGGGGCGACCCGTACGCCGGCCAGTACGGCTATGGCCAGCAGGTCCCGCAGATCCAGCACGCGCAGCAGGTCCAGCACGTGCAGCAACCCGGCTACCCGGAGGGCCGGCAGGGCCAGCAGGGCGGGTACGACTACCCGCCCCAGCACCAGGGGTACGCCGCCCAGCAGTACGACGCCTGGGGCAACCCCCAGCCCGAGGCCGGGGCCGGCTACCCGCAGCCGCCGGCCAACCCGCCGGCCCTTCCGCAGCAGGCGCAGCCCGGCCTGGACGAGACCAGCTTCTTCGACACCAGCATGATCGACATGACCCGGCTCCGGGAGCTCGGCGGGAGGTAGTGGCCGGGAGCGAAGTTGGGCCTGGCCGGAGACTCCGGTAGTCTGACCACTCCGGCCTCTCCGTGTCGGGCCGTCGGTCTGCCCGCGCATCCATTCGATGAGTGGCGCCGCACATCAGTTTTCTCAGGAAGTCAGGACACCTTGAACCGCCTCGACCACCGCGACCCCCTCGTGTTCGACACGCACGAGCTGGGCCGTCGTCCGGGTGCGCTGCGCAAGGTGAGCCGGACCCTGGAGGCCCCCGAGGGCCTGGGGATCATCGACGTGATCGGTGTTCCCGAGAAGAGTGAGATGGTTCTGGAGCTCCGCCTGGAGTCCGTGGTCGAGGGCGTGCTGGTGACCGGCACCGCCGAGACCGTGGTCGAGGGCGAGTGTGTACGGTGCCTGGAGCCGGTCGAGTTCGACCTCGACGTGGACTTCCAGGAGCTGTACTACTACCCGGAGTCCGACGAGCGCCATCGCGCCCGGACCGCCGGGACCGAGGACCTCGAAGAGGACTCGGAAGAAGAGACTTACCGTCTGGAGGGCGACTACTTCGACCTCCGGCCGGTGCTGCGTGACGCGGTGGTGCTCGCACTGCCGCTGCAGCCGGTGTGCCAGGAAGACTGCCTGGGCCTGTGCTCCGAGTGCGGAGCGCGCCTGAGCGACGACCCGGCGCACCACCACGACGCCGCCGACCCCCGGTGGGCGGCTCTGCAGGGACTCTCCGCCGCCCCTGGCGACGAGGGTGACGGAATCAAGTACAGCGACACCCGTGAGGGTCTCGCCGAGAACCAGGAGAAGTAGCCGTGGCTGTTCCGAAGCGGAAGATGTCGCGCAGCAACACGCGCCACCGTCGGTCCAACTGGAAGGCCGTTGTCCCGGCCCTCGTGGCGTGCGACCGCTGCCACGAGCCGAAGCTGGGTCACATCGCGTGCCCGAGCTGCGGCACGTACAACCGTCGCCAGGTCCTCTCGGTCTGATCGGCGGGGTGCACGGATCGATGTCGGACGGTAACTCTTCCCGCAAGGCGACCACCGCAACGAAGGCTCCTTCGGGTGGCGGAAAGGCCGGCGGGCCGGCTTCGACCGAATACGACGTCCTGGAAGGGCGCCTCGGGTACACGCTCGAGCGCGCCCTTCTGGTGCGTGCCCTGACCCACCGCTCGTACGCGTACGAGAACGGCGGGCTGCCCACCAACGAGCGCCTGGAGTTCCTCGGCGACTCGGTGCTGGGCCTGGTGGTGACCGACACCCTCTACCGCGTCCACCCGGACGTCCCGGAGGGCACGCTCGCCAAGCTGCGCGCCGCGGTGGTCAACTCGCGCGCGCTCGCCGACGTCGGACGCGGCCTGGAGCTCGGCACGTTCATCCGGCTCGGCAAGGGCGAGGAGGGCACCGGCGGCCGCGACAAGTCGTCGATCCTCGCCGACACCGTCGAGGCCGTGATCGGCGCCGTCTACCTGGACCAGGGCCTGGACGCGGCCACCGAGTTCGTCCACCGGCTGTTCGACCCGCTGATCGAGGAATCCTCTCAGCTGGGCGCGGGCCTGGACTGGAAGACCAGCCTCCAGGAGCTCACCGCCTCGGTGGGCATCGGAGTGCCGGAGTACGTGGTCGAGGAATCCGGTCCGGACCACGAGAAGACCTTCACCGCGGCGGCCCGGGTGGCCGGCGAGGACTTCGGCAGCGGCGTCGGCCGCTCGAAGAAGGAAGCCGAGCAGAAGGCCGCGGAGAGCGCCTGGCGGGCGATCAAGGAGAAGTACGCCGACCGCCTGCCCGGCGGCGCCTGAGCACGCAGTAGCCTTCCTCCAGCAGACGCAGTTCCCCGTCGCAGGAGGCTTGTTCCCGTGCCCGAACTTCCCGAGGTCGAGGTCGTCCGCCGCGGTCTGGCGAACTGGGTCGCCGGACGGACCGTGGCCGGGGTCGAGGTGCTGCACCCGCGTGCGGTGCGGCGCCAGCAGGCCGGCGCGGCCGACTTCACCGCCCGGCTCACCGGCACCACCCTCGGCACCGCGCAGCGGCGGGGCAAGTACCTGTGGGTGCCGCTCGCCGGCACCGGGGCCGGGTTCGCGCTGATCGGCCACCTCGGGATGAGCGGCCAGCTGCTCGTCCAGGACCCGTCCGCGCCGGACGAGAAGCACCTGCGGGTCCGGCTGCGGTTCGGCGACGGCGGGCGCGAGCTGCGCTTCGTCGACCAGCGGACCTTCGGCGGGCTGGCGGTCGAGGAGGCCGAGGACGGCGACCCGGAGGGCACCCCGGTCTCCATCGCGCACATCGCCCGCGACCCGCTCGACCCGCGCTTCGACGACGCCGCCTTCGTGACCGCGCTGCGCCTCAGGCGCACCACCGTCAAGCGCGCGCTGCTGGACCAGACGCTGATCAGCGGGGTCGGCAACATCTACGCGGACGAGGCGCTCTGGCGCACCCGGCTGCACTACGACCGCCCGACCGGGTCCCTCACCCGCCCGCAGGCGCTGCTGCTGCTGGCCAACGCCCGGGACGTGATGTCCGCGGCGCTGGCCGTCGGCGGCACCAGTTTCGACAGCCTGTACGTCAACGTGAACGGCGAGAGCGGCTACTTCTCCCGGGACCTGGACGCCTACGGCCGCGAGCAGGAGCCGTGCCGGCGCTGCGGGACGCCGATCCGGCGGGCCGCCTGGATGAACCGGTCCAGCTACTTCTGCCCCCGCTGCCAGCGGGTGCCGCGGGTCCGCAGCGGGGGCTGAGCGGCCTCAGTGCTTGGCGAGTTCGGGCTGCGGCCGTTCGGATTCGGGCGCGCCGTGGGTGTCCTGGCCGAAGTAGGCGACGCCGACCGCCGCGACCACCGAGAGCAGGAAGCCGGCCACGCCGAGCCAGCCGAGCCCGGCCTTCGAGGAGTCGCCGAGCCAGAGCACGCCGACCGCGCCGGGCAGCACCGTCTCACCGACGACCAGGGCCGCGGTGGCCCCGTTCACCGAGCCGATCTGCAGCGCCACGGTGTGCACGTACATGCCGCCGATGCCGCCGACGAGGATCGCGTACAGGGCCGGGTCGGAGAGCAGCGCGCCGAGCTCGAACGGCTCGATCCCGTTGAGGATGCGCACGCCGACGCCGAGCGCGCCGAAGCCCAGACCGGAGAGCAGGCCGGCGACGATCGCGCCGTTGGCCCCCATCCGGCGGACCAGCAGGCCACCGCCGACCAGCAGCACGGTGGTGATCGCCAGCAGCCCCCAGTGGAAGGCCATCGCGGCGTGGTGGCCGCCCTCCGGTCCGGCCGAGACCGCCAGCAGCACCAGCGCCGAGCAGAGCACGCCGATCGACACCCACTCCAGCTGCTTGAGCCGGATCCCGAGCAGCTTGATCGACAGCACCGCGGTGATCACCAGGTTGGCGCTGATGATGGTCTGGGAGAGGAACAGCGGCAGCAGCCGGGCGGCCAGCGCGCCGAGGCCGAAGCCGATGAAGTCCAGCACCGTGCCGAGGATGAACTCCCAGGTCACGGCCGCCTTGGCGGTGGAGGAGAGGCTCGGCCCGCCGTGCGCGGTGGTCCCGGCGGCGGAGGCGCCCTTGGCGGCCTCCTCCCGGGCGGAGCGGCGTGATCCGACGGCCTGCAGGACCGAGCCGATGCCGTAGCAGGCGGAGGCCGCCACGGCGGTGACGAGGCCGATCAACACGCTGTGCTCCGATCGAGAGGAATGCGGGAGGAGAGGAGTGCGGGAGGAATGGTCAAGAGAAGGTCATGAACGGGCCGTACGGCCACCACTATGCCCGGTCGCGGAGTACGGTCGGACCGCCCCCCGGTGGTCGTCGCGAGCTGCGGTGACCCGCCGGAACGTACGTCCGGGCAGGTGGCCGGGTTCCCGCCGCCCGCCCGGCTCAGGGACCCGCCCGGGTAGAGATCATCCCCGGGGAGGGGACGCACCCCGGCGGACGGTGGGGGTCACCCGGCAGGCCGTACCCGACGGGTATGCCGTGCCGGAGGGCCCGGAGAGGTAGCGTCGATGGCATGAGAACCCTTGCTCGACGACGTTCCCGGGCCGCCGGGCCGCCGGCCCTGGTGGCGGCGCTGCTCGGGCTGCTGCTCGGCTTGCTGCTCCTGGTGACGCCGGCGGCCTCGGCGGCGGGCGGGCTGGACGACGCGGCCGCCACGCTCAAGCAGGGCCGGGTGTACGTCGACCCGGCCATGGCCGGCCGGTTCGACCAGGGGCAGGCCGACGCGCTGACCGAGAAGATCCGCAAGACCGACAAGCCGATCTTCGTCGCGGTGGTCCCGGCCGCGGCTCCCTACGGCGCCCAGACGGTCTTCGACGACCTGCGGACCAAGGTCGGCATCACCGGTACCTACGCCGTCTGGCGCGGCGACCAGTTCCAGGCCCGCTCGGACCGGGCCGCGCTGGCCAGCGAGAGCGCCGAACGGATCGCGGGCGCCTCCTTCCGCTCGCACCCCGGCGACATCGGCGCCACCCTCGACGACTTCGTCGACACCGCCGCCCCGCAGGTCAAGGGGAACGGTGTGAACAGCGGTGCGGGCGGCGCCTCGACCGCCGCGATCGTGGTCCCGCTGGCCCTGCTCGCACTGGCCGGTACCGGCGTCTTCCTGCTCTTCCGCCGCGCGAAGCGGCGCAAGGAGGAGCAGCGCCGGGCCGAACTCGCACAGCTGCGACGGGTCGTCGACGAGGACATCACGGCCTACGGCGAGGAGCTCGACCGGCTCGACTTCGACCCGGGTGCCGCGGACGCGGACGACGTGCAGCGCGGCGACTACACCCACGCCCTGGACTCCTATGACCGGGCCAAGCGTCTGATGGACGAGGCCAGGGGACCGCACGACGTGAAGCCGGTCACCGAGGCGCTGGAGGACGGCCGGTTCGCGCTGGCCACCCTGGAGGCCCGGCGGGAGAGCAGGCCGCTGCCGGAGCGGCGTCCGCCGTGCTTCTTCGACCCGCGGCACGGCCCGTCGGTGCAGGACGCCGACTGGGCCCCGGCGGACGGCGCGGCGCGCACCGTCCCGGTCTGCCGCGCCGACGCGGAGCGGCTGGCGGCCGGGCAGGCCCCGGACATCCGGACCGTCCCGACCGAGCACGGGCCGCAGCCGTACTGGAACGCCGGACCGGCGTACGGGCCCTGGGCGGGCGGCTACTTCGGCGGCTTCGGCGGCGGCGGGCTGCTACCGGGCCTGCTGGTCGGCACGATGCTCGGTTCGATGATGGCCACCCCGGCCTACGCGGCCGGCGCGGGCGACGCCGGTTCCGGCTACGAGGGCGGCGACGTCTCCGGGGCCGACTACAACTCCTCCGACTTCGACGGCGGGTTCGGCGGCGGCGACTACGGGGGCGGTGGCGGCGGCGACTTCGGTGGCGGTGGCGGCGGCGACTTCGGCGGAGGGTTCTGACTCCGTCGTTCGGCTCCGGCCGGTGCGACGACCGGCCCGCGGCCCCGTCGGACGACCGGCGGGGCCGCGGCGTCCGTCCGGGGAGTGGCCCGGACGGCGCCGGATCCGACCCGCTGATCGGTGTCCGGCGCGGCTCCGGAGCCCCGGCCGTACGGGTTTGAGAAGGCAACCCGGTATGGGAAGGTGGAGGACGTGACGCCCCGCACCCCTTCAGCCGTTCCCGCCGCGCCCGCCCTGCCGGGGCGGCCCTGCTCGATCGCCGCCGCGCTGCACGTGGTGGGGGAGAAGTGGGCGCTGCTCGCCGTGCGGGAGCTGTTCTACGGCAACCACCGGTTCGACCGGATCGCCCGGAACACCGGGGCGCCCCGCGACCGGCTCACCGCCCGGCTGCGCGCGCTGGAAGAGGCCGGCGTGGTCGAACGGCGCGCGTACAGCGAACGCCCGCCCCGGTACGAGTACCACCTGACGGAGGCGGGCCGCGACCTCGCGCCCCTCAGCCAGGCCCTGCTCGGCTGGGGCGACCGGTGGCTGATGCCGGAGCCCCCGGTCGGCCTGGAGCACGACCCGCAGGGGCACGAACCGCACCCGTACGACCCGGCCTGGGTCTGCCGCACCTGCGGCGAGCAGGGGCGCCGCGCGGACCTGCGGATCGAGGTCCACAGCCCGGGCTGGACGACGGAGGGCCCGACGGCGCCGTGACGCGGGCCGTCGCCCCGCCGGATAGGGTCGGGGGCATGCACGGTCGCGACGCCCACAGTGACGAGCCGGTCCGGGTCACCGCCTGGGTGCGGGGCAAGGTCCAGCAGGTCGGCTTCCGCTGGTGGACCAGGGCGCGGGCGCTGGAGATCGGCCTCACCGGCTACGCGAGCAACCTCGGCGACGGCCGGGTGCAGGTGGTGGCCGAGGGCGTCGCCGTCGACTGCGAGCAGCTGCTCGCCCTGCTCAGGGGCGCCGGCACACCGGGCCGGGTCGCCGGGGTGACCGAGATCTGGACCGCCGTCGGCACGGGTTACGAGGGCTTCGAGATCCGCTGAGCCGGACCCGGTCCGGTTCCGGCCCTGGCCGGGTCCGGAACCCGTGCGAAAGGATCGGCAACTGGCGGTGTCGTACGGTTGCCATCCGGGCAGACTCGTGGTTGACTCCGCATCGGACGATGATCCACGAGCTCGTGGTGGACCTCCCCGCGACCGCCCGGCGTGACCACACCGCCAGGCAGGTGACAGGGGCGCGGTAGCGTGCGGTGATCGTGTTGACCCGTACCGTCTTTGGTGAGACGCTGGAAACCCGCGCACACGACCGCGTTATCCCGGCAGGCGCATGCCCTCGTGAGCCCAGCTCACGGCGGTTGTGCCGTAGTGCCCAGCCAGCACTGCCGGGGCGCGACGCGCGTGCGTCCCCCTTCCCCCTAGACCTGTTCCGTTCCGGTTCGGTCACTCAGCGTGGAGGACCATTCATCATGGCAAAGGCGCTTCTCGGGTACGTCGGCGGCCCCGACCCGCGAATGCTCTCCGAGATGCGACGGCTGCAGCAGCGCGTTCAGGATCTTGAATCCGAGCTCATTCGGATGCAGGCCGAGAACGACGCTCTCACCGCTGTCGCTGACGAGCACTCGCTGCTCAGCAGCATCGATCTGGACCAGCGGGAGCCGGCTCTCACCTGAGTCCCGCCCGATCCCTCGATCGACGTCGTTGTGCACTGAGCCGCCCCGAAAGGGACGCAGCTTGCAAGGGACGCCCCGCGTGGCGTCCCTTCGTCGTGTCCGGAGCGTTTCGGGACGGCGCCCGGTGGGCCGGGGACCGGCGCCGCGCCCGGCGCGGTGTGGTGGCGGTCCGGTGGCCGGGCCCGGACCGGCCGGCCCGACCGGTGTGTCCGGGCACGATCGCCGCAGGTGCGGGCGGATACAGTCGCCGCAGAGCCCGGTGAGCGATGTGAGGAGACCGGCGCGTGCACCTGAAGAGCCTGACGCTGCGCGGGTTCAAGTCCTTCGCCTCCGCCACCACCCTGCGGTTCGAACCCGGCATCACCTGCGTGGTCGGGCCCAACGGCTCCGGCAAGTCCAACGTCGTCGACGCGCTCTCCTGGGTGATGGGCGAGCAGGGTGCCAAGTCGCTGCGCGGCGGCAAGATGGAGGACGTCATCTTCGCCGGGACCAGCGGGCGCGCCCCGCTCGGCCGCGCCGAGGTCAGCCTCACCATCGACAACTCCGACGGCGCCCTGCCGATCGAGTACGCCGAGGTGACCATCACCCGGACGATGTTCCGCAACGGCGGCAGCGAGTACGCGCTCAACGGCGACACCTGCCGGCTGCTCGACATCCAGGAACTCCTCTCCGACTCCGGCATCGGCCGCGAGATGCACGTCATCGTCGGCCAGGGTCAGCTCGACTCCGTCCTGCACGCCGACCCGATGGGCCGCCGCGCCTTCATCGAGGAGGCGGCCGGCGTCCTCAAGCACCGCAAGCGCAAGGAGAAGGCGCTCCGGAAGCTGGACGCGATGCAGGTCAACCTCAACCGCGTCCAGGACCTGGTGGCCGAACTCCGCCGCCAGCTCGGCCCGCTCGGCCGGCAGGCCCGGATCGCCCGGCGCGCCGCCGGCATCCAGGCCGACCTGCGCGACGCCCGGCTCCGGCTGCTCGCCGACGACCTGCTCGCCCTGCGCCGGGCGGTCGAGGCCGAGATCGCCGACGAACTCGCGCTGCGCCTGCGCCGCTCCACCGTCGAACAGGAACTGGGCCGGGCGATCGGCCGCGAGGCCGTGCTGGAGGCCCAGGTCCAGCAGCTCGGACCGGGTCTGGAGGCGGCCCGGCAGACCTGGTACCTGCTCTCCGCGCTGGCCGAGCGGACCCGCGGCACCATCGGGCTGGCCGAGGCCCGGGCCCGGCACGCGGTGGCCGGCGGACGGACCGAGGAACGGCGCGGACGGGACCCGGAGGAGTCGGAGCAGGAGGCCGAACGGGTCCGCGAGGAGGAGGCCGCGCTGGCCGGGGCGCTGGAGGAGGCCCGGTACGCGCTGGCCGAGGCGGTCGAGACCAAGGGCGAGCTGGAGCGCGACCTCGCCGCCGAGGAACGGCGGCTCAAGGACGCCGCCCGGGCGATCGCCGACCGCCGGGAGGGGCTGGCCCGGCTGCAGGGGCAGGCCGCCGCCGCGCGTTCCAGGGCCGCCGCCGCCGAGGCCGAGACCGGCCGGCTCGCCGAGGCCCGGGACGAGGCGCTGCAGCGTGCCGAGGCCGCCCGGTGCGAGCACGAGGAGCTGGCGTCCCGGGTCGACACCTCGGCCGAGGACGAACGGGCCGACACCGCGCACGAGACCGCCCGGGAGCGGCTCGCCGCCGCCGAGCGGGACCTCGTGGCCGCGCGCGAGGCGGCCGGCGCCGCCGAACGCGAGCGGGCCGGACTGACCGCCCGGCACGAGGCGCTGGCGCTCGGCCTGCGCCGCAAGGACGGCAGCGGCGCGCTGCTGGCCGCGGGCGACCGGCTGGCCGGGCTGCTCGGCCCGGCGGCCGCGCTGCTGCGGATCGCCCCCGGCCACGAGACCGCCCTCGCCGCCGCGTTCGGCGCGGCGGCGGACGCGGTGGCCGTCGACTCGCCCGCCGCGGCGGCCGGCGCGCTCCGGCTGCTGCGCGCGGAGGACGCCGGCCGGGCCGCCCTGCTGATCGCCGGCGCGCCCGAACCCGACCGCCCGGTCGGGGAGTTGCCGCCCGGTGCCCGCTGGGCCGCCGAACTCGTCGACGGACCGGCCGGGTTGCTGCCCGCCGTGGGCGAACTGCTCTCCGGCGTCGCGGTGGTCGACTCGCTGGACGACGCCGTCCGCCTGGTCGCCGCGCACCCCGGGGTGGCCGCCGTCACCGCACAGGGCGACCGGCTCGGCGCGGGCTTCGCGCACGGCGGCTCCGGCGGCGCGCCCAGCCTGCTGGAGACCCGGGCGGCGGTGGACGAGACGGCCCGCGCGCTCGGCGAACTCGCCGTCCGCTGCGCCGAGTCGGCCGAACGTCTGGCCGAACTGACCGAGCAGCGGAGCGAGTCGGCGGCCGAACTCGACCGACTCGCCCTCCGGCAGCGGCAGCGGGAACGCGACCGGGCCGAGGTCGCGGGCACACTCGGCCGGCTCGGCGGCCAGGCCCGGGCGGCCGTCGGCGAGGCCGAGCGGCTCACGGCCGCC
Organism: Kitasatospora sp. NPDC058406; assembly: GCF_042722765.1. Taxonomy (NCBI): domain Bacteria; kingdom Bacillati; phylum Actinomycetota; class Actinomycetes; order Kitasatosporales; family Streptomycetaceae; genus Kitasatospora; species Kitasatospora sp. NPDC058406. The sequence continues at coordinate 12,091 of NZ_JBHXKE010000040.1, read as the reverse complement.
GCCGTCCGCGCCGAGGACGGGCTCGACCGGCTGCTCGCCACCGCCGAGGAACTGGCCGAACGTCTCGCCGCGGCCGAGGAGTCGGCCGCCGCGGGGGAGGACGAGCCCGATCCCGCCGAGCAGCAGCGGCTGGCAGCCGGCGCGACCGCCGCCCGGCAGGCCGAACTGGAGGCCCGGCTCGCGGTCCGCACCCACGAGGAGCGGGTCCGCGCCCTGGCGGGCCGGGCCGATCAGCTGGAACGGGCCGCCCGCGCCGAGCGCGAGGCGCGGGCCCGGGCGGCCGAGCGCCGCCGACGGGCCGCGCACGACGAGGGCGTCGCGAACGCCGTCGCGGCGGGCGCCCGGCAGCTGGCGGCCTGCCTGGAGGTGTCGCTGGCCCGCGCGGACGCCGGCCGGGCCGCGGTCGAGCAGGCGCGCGCCTCGCGTGAGGCGGAGCTGAGGGAGCACCGCGAACTCGGGCGCGAACTCAAGGACGAGCTGGACAAGTTGGTCGACGCGGGCCACCGGGACGAGGTGCTGCGGGCCGAGAAGCGGCTGCGGATCGAGCAGCTGGAGTCCCGCGCGCTGGAGGAGTTCGGCATCGAGGGGGGCGAACTGCTGGCCTCCTACGGGCCGGACCGGCTCGTCCCGCCGTCCACGCCCGAGGAGGGGCAGGAGCCGGGGGAGGCGCGTCCGTACGTCCGGTCCGAGCAGGAGGAGCGGCTGCGGGCGGCGGAAAAGGCGTACCAGCAGCTCGGCAAGGTCAACCCGCTGGCGCTGGAGGAGTTCGCCGCCCTGGAGGAGCGCCACACCTTCCTCGGCGAGCAGCTCGACGACCTCAAGCGGAGCCGGCGCGACCTGCTCGACATCGTCAAGGACGTCGACCAACGGGTGGAGCAGCTGTTCACCTCCGCCTACCACGACACCGCGGCGCAGTTCGAAGGCGTCTTCTCCCGGCTCTTCCCCGGCGGGGAGGGCCGGCTCGTGCTCACCGACCCCGACTCCATGCTGACCACCGGCGTCGAGGTGGAGGCCCGTCCGCCCGGCAAGAGGGTCAAGCGGCTCTCGCTGCTCTCCGGCGGGGAGCGCTCGCTGACCGCGGTGGCGCTGCTGGTCTCGATCTTCAAGGCCCGGCCCAGCCCGTTCTACGTGATGGACGAGGTGGAGGCCGCGCTGGACGAGAGCAACCTGCGCCGGCTGATCGGGATCATGGAGGAGCTCCGGGAGAGCTCCCAGCTGATCGTGATCACCCACCAGAAGCTGACCATGGAGTCCGCCGACGCCCTGTACGGGGTGACCATGAAGGGGGACGGCATCTCCCAGGTGATCAGCCAGCGCCTGCGCGGGGGGACGACCCCCGGACGCCGGGCCGGCGAAGGGGTCAGGGAACGGCCGGACGCCATCGGTAGCACAACGGTCTAGCCGCCTGCGGTCCGTCCGGGCCCCCGTCACGGATACTGGACGGGTTATGGAATACGTGATTCTTGCCGTAGTCATCGCGGTGGTCGCCGTCGGAGCGATCGCCGGACTCGTCGTTTCCGGCAGACGACGCCAGCAGCTGCCCCCGAAGTCGCAGGCGCCGGTCATCACGGCGCCCCCGACCCCGCGCGAGCCCGCCGTCGGCGAGGAGGCCGCGCCGCCGACCGAGGAGCCCCGTCGCACCGTCGAGGAGGTGGAGCTCCCCGAGGCCGAGGCCGAGGCCGTCCCCGGACCGTCCGTGGCCGAGGAGGTTCCGGCCCTCGACGTCCCCGAGCCCACCGCCGGCCGGCTGGTCCGGCTGCGCTCCCGGCTCTCCCGTTCGCAGAACTCGCTCGGCAAGGGCCTGCTCTCGCTGCTCTCGCGCGAGCACCTCGACGAGGACACCTGGGAGGAGATCGAGGAAACCCTGCTGATCGCCGACGTCGGCGTCGCCCCCACCCAGGAGCTGGTCGAGCGGCTGCGCACCCGGGTGAAGGTGCTCGGCACCCGCACCCCGGACGAGCTGCGCGGGCTGCTCCGCGAGGAGCTGGTCGAGCTGATCGGCAAGGACGCCGACCGCACGGTCCACTCCACCAGGCACGAGGAGGGTCCGGCCGTCGTCCTGGTGGTCGGCGTCAACGGCGTCGGCAAGACCACCACCACCGGCAAGCTGGCCCGGGTGCTGGTCGCCGACGGCCGCACGGTGGTGCTCGGCGCGGCCGACACCTTCCGCGCCGCCGCCGCAGACCAGCTGCAGACCTGGGGCGAGCGGGTCGGCGCGCGCACCGTGCGCGGGCCCGAGGGCGGCGACCCGGCCTCGATCGCGTTCGACGCGGTCAAGGAGGGCATCGCCGAGGGCGTCGACACCGTGCTCGTGGACACCGCGGGCCGGCTGCACACCAAGACCGGCCTGATGGACGAGCTGGGCAAGGTCAAGCGGGTGATCGAGAAGCACGGTCCGGTGGACGAGGTGCTGCTCGTCCTGGACGCCACCACCGGTCAGAACGGGCTCGTCCAGGCCCGTGTCTTCGCCGAGGTGGTCGACATCACCGGCATCGTGCTGACCAAGCTGGACGGCACCGCCAAGGGCGGCATCGTGGTCGCGGTCCAGCGCGAGCTGGGCGTCCCGGTGAAGCTGATCGGGCTCGGCGAGGGTGCGGACGACCTGGCGCCGTTCGAGCCGGGTGCGTTCGTGGACGCGCTGATCGGGGACTGACCCCGGCCCGCCCGGTCCTTCCGAGAAGGGTCCGCTCCGTGAGGGGCGGGCCCTTCGGCGTGTCCGGGTCGTGTCCGGTGACCCCGCTCGCCGCTCCGGCCTGCCGACCGTGGTCCGGGCCGACCGTGGTCCGTGCCGGGCCGGGCCGGGCCCGGCTCGTGGTTCGGGCCGGGGCCGGCGGACGATCAGCCGGCCATCCAGGCGGGTTCGGCGGTGCGCTCCCGGCCGCGGTGGCAGGCGTAGGCGAGGGTGCCGAGCAGCAGTCGGGCCTCGGGCGGGCAGCCGGCGTTGTCCCGGGTGGGGCGGCGCAGCCAGCGGACCGGGCCGAGGGCGCCCAGCACGGTGGGCGGGGCGGCGACGAAGCTGCCCTCGCCGTGGCAGGTGAGGTCGAGCGCGGCGTCGTCCCAGCCCATCCGGTACAGCAGGTCCGGCAGCCGGCGTGCGGTGCCGGCCGCGACCAGGAACTGCAGCCGACCGGTGGGTGCGGCGAGGACCGGGCCCACCTGGGTGCCCATCCGTTCCAGCCGGACCAGCGCCTGCAGCCCGGCCTGCTCGGGGACGTCCAGCACGTCGAAGGCGCGGCCGGTGGGGAACAGGACGGAGACGTCCGGGCCGGGGCGGGCGGAGGGTCCGCCGCCGGGTACGGGGTGCAGACCGGGAGCGGCGCAACGCGGGGTGCCGCAGTGGCAGTCGGCCGGGGTGGTGGCTGCGCGGGCCGGCTCGCCGACGACGACGGCCCAGCCCCACCGGCCGGTGTACTCCGCGGCCGCCTGGCCCGCGGTGACGCGGGTGCGGCGGCGCACGCCCAGCGGTGCCAGCCGAAGGTGCCCCAGTCGAAGTTCGCCGAACAGGTTGTCCATGCCTCCCCCAACAGGTTCTCGTCGCCGATGGTTACGGGACGGTGACTTTGTGTTGATTGTCTGGTGCGTGGTGCGTGGTGCGGTGGCGGCGCGCAGCGCGCGGAGTGCGCCTGTTGCGGTGGTGTGCCTCGGGCGCCGCCTTGTGGCGGGCGGCACCGATGCCGGATCGTCGTGCGGGCGGGGTGGGCGTCGATCGGCGCGCACGGCAAACTCGCCTGTGGCTGGGGCGCATTGTCGTGAAGGGCCGGGTGCCGGTGGGGACTTGGCGGCCCGCATATGCCGGACCGTCGGGACTACCTAGTCAAGCGCGTGCCGACTCGGTTCGGTTCACTCCTGGGGGTGGCGAAAGGTGGCGTTTCGCCAGGGCCGCTCCCCCGGACGGTACGCGGGGCATTACGTTCAGCACACGGACCTCGTCGGGGAGTCCGCTCCGGGCGCTGGGGAGCCGGGAGTTGGGGAGCTGACGGTGGGTCCGGCGGCGGTGGCGCCGCAGGTTCGGCACCGGTAAGAGCCCGCAACCGTCGGGCGGTCACGATCGGGGGCCCCGCAGCAGGGGCCGGGCGGGATGGGGACGTTCCCATGGCAGAGAAGCAACCCAACGAGAAGCTGACCACGTGGTTCGCCCGGAGCGGTTGGTCCAAGGGCGAGTTGGCGCGTCAGGTCAACCGACGGGCTCGCCAGATCGGCGCCCACCACGTCTCCACCGACACCTCGCGGGTGCGCCGCTGGCTCGACGGCGAGCAGCCCCGCGAGCCGATCCCGAAGATCATGTCGGAACTGTTCTCCGAGCGCTTCGGCTCCGTGGTCTCCATCGAGGACCTCGGCCTGCGCGCGGCCATCCCGGTCTCCACCGTCGGCGGCGGCGTCGACCTGCCCTGGAGCGCCCCCCAGACCGTCCAGCTGATCAGCGACTACTCGCGCAGCGACCTCATGCTCAACCGGCGGGGCTTCCTGGGCACCTCGCTCGCCCTGACCGCCGGTGCCGCGCTGATCGAGCCGATGCAGCGCTGGCTCGCCCCCGGCCCGAACGGCACGCCCACCCCGATCCTCACCGCCGCCAACGGCGGCGAGCCCTTCACCGGCCGGCTCTCCGAGCCCGAGCTGGAACTGCTGGAGCAGACCACGGTCATGTTCCGGCAGTGGGACGCGCAGAACGGCGGCGGGCTGCGCCGCAAGGCCGTGGTCGGCCAGCTCCACGAGGTCACCGACCTGCTCCAGGAGACCTACCCCGAACAGACCACCCGGCGGCTGTTCCGGCTCACCGCCGAGCTGGCCCACCTGGCCGGCTGGATGTCCTACGACGTCGGCATGCACCCCAGTGCGCAGAAGTACTACGTGCTGGCGCTGCATGCCGCGAAGGAGGCCGGCGACCGCCCGTTCGGCGCGCTGATCCTCACCGACATGAGCCGCCAGATGATCCACCTCAACCGGGGCGAGGACGCGCTGGAGCTGATCCACCTCGCCCAGTACGGCAGCCGTGACACCGCCACCCCGCGCCAGCAGTCGCTGCTGTACGCGATGGAGGCGCGCGCCTACGCGACCATCGGAGAGGTGAACCGCTGCGCCCGGGCGGTCCGGCTGGCCGAGGACACCTTCACCGACATCCGCGAGGGCGACGGCGACCCGGACTGGCTGAAGTTCTTCTCGCCGGCCGAGCTGAACGCGGAGAACGCGCACTCCTTCCGCGACCTCGCCTACCACTCCGACCAGTCCGAGCTGTACGCCTCCATGTCCGCGCCCGTGATGGAGCGGGCGGTCGACCTGTTCCGGCAGGACGGCGACCACGTCCGCTCGTACGCCTTCAACCTGATCGGCATGGCCAGCGTGCACCTGCTGCAGAAGGAGCCGGAGCAGGCCGCCGTCTTCGCCGAGCAGGCGGTCGACATCGCCACCAAGGTCCGCTCCGAGCGGCTGAACTCCCGGGTCCGCAAGACCACCGAGGCCGCCGCCGTCCGGTTCCAGGGCGTCGACGCGGTCAGCCGGCTCCAGGAGCGGGTGGTTCAGGACATTCCCGAGTACGTCTCGGTGGTCTGACCCGCCGCTCCCGTCACGCTCCGCCGACCGTACCGGCCGCCGCCGGTACGGTCGGTGGCGTATCCGGCACGCCCCGTGCGGAGCGGCCGTACGGTAACCCGTCCGGCGGTCCGGCGTGGCCGGGGTTCACGCGGGCGTAACCCCGGTGTCGCCCTCGTCACCGCCGCGAAACAACCGGCCGCATCGGCCGAAACCAGCCTTCGGCACTCTCCTTCTCATCGCCGACGCCCCGGGTACACGGGACAGGAAACCCGGGTGCGGAGCGGCTTCCACTCAGAGGAGACGCCGATGCCGGACGGCTTCAGCGCGGGCGACACCGCCTTCGTGCTCATCAGTGCGGCCCTGGTCATGGTGATGACCCCGGGGCTGGCCTTCTTCTACGGAGGGATGGTCCGGGCCAAGAGCACCCTCAACATGCTGGCGATGAGCTTCCTCTCGCTCGGCATCGTCAGCGTGCTCTGGGTCCTCTACGGGTACTCGCTCAGTTTCGGCCCCGACGCGGGCGCCGGACTGATCGGCAACCTGGACTTCCTCGGGATGCGCGGCATCGGCGTCACCGATCTCGCCGGAACGATCCCGGTCACCGCCTTCTCGTCCTTCCAGCTGATGTTCGCCATCATCACCCCGGCCCTGATCAGCGGGGCGATCGCGGACCGCGCCCGATTCGCGGCCTGGGGCCTGTTCGTCGGACTCTGGGTGACCGTCGTCTACTTCCCGGTCGCGCACTGGGTGTTCTTCTTCGACGGCGGCAACGGCGGCTGGCTCGGCGACCGCAACGGCGTGATCGACTTCGCCGGCGGCACCGCCGTCCACATCAACGCCGGCGTCGCGGGCCTGGCGCTCTGCCTGGTGCTCGGCAAGCGGGTCGGCTTCCGCAAGGACCCGATGCGCCCGCACAGCCTGCCGCTGGTGATGCTCGGCTCCGGGCTGCTCTGGTTCGGCTGGTTCGGCTTCAACGCGGGCTCGGCCCTGGCCGCCAACGGCGTCGCGGCGATGGCCCTGATCAACACCCAGGTCGCCACGGCCGCCGCGCTGGTCGGCTGGCTGATCTACGAGAAGCTGCGGCACGGCGCGTTCACCACGCTGGGCGCCGCCTCCGGCGCGGTGGCCGGTCTGGTCGCCATCACCCCCGCCTGCGGTTCGGTCTCCCCGCTCGGCGCGGTGGCGATCGGCCTGATCGCCGGTGCGGCCTGCGCCGCCGCGATCAGCCTCAAGTACCGCTTCGGCTTCGACGACTCGCTCGACGTGGTCGGTGTGCACGCCGTCGGCGGGGCGATCGGCTCGCTGCTGGTCGGCCTCTTCGCCACCGGCACCGTCGGCCAGACCGCCAAGGGCCTGTTCTACGGCGGCGGGCTGGAGCAGCTCGGCAAGCAGGCGATGGGCGTGGCCGTGGTCGGCGCGTACTCCTTCGTGCTCTCCTGGCTGCTCGCCAAGGCGATCGACCGCACCATCGGCTTCCGGGTCGCCGAGGAGGTCGAGGTCGCCGGCATCGACCAGGCCGAGCACGCCGAGTCCGCGTACGACTTCAGCGCCCTGGGCGCCGGCCTCGCCCGGACCGCGCACGCCCCGGCCGCCTCGGTCGTCGCCGCCGCCCCCGCCGCCGGTGCTCCTGCCGGTGCCGCCCCCGCCGTCGCTCCGAAGAGCACCGAGAAGACCGAGGTCGACGCCTGATGAAGCTCATCACCGCCGTCATCAAGCCCTACCGCCTGGACGAGGTGAAGGCCGCACTGCAGGCCTTCGGCGTGCACGGCCTGACCGTCACCGAGGCCAGCGGCTACGGCCGCCAGCGCGGCCACACCGAGGTCTACCGTGGTGCGGAGTACACCGTGGACCTGGTGCCCAAGGTCAGAATCGAGGTCCTGGTGGAGGACGACGACGCCGACCAGCTGATCGACGTCCTGGTGAAGGCCGCCCGGACCGGCAAGATCGGCGACGGCAAGGTCTGGGCGGTCCCCGTCGACACCGCCGTCCGGGTCCGGACCGGTGAACGCGGCCCCGACGCCCTCTAGGAACGCCCTAGCATTCGGATGATCACGTAGGCGGGCCTGCGACCACCCCCGGTCGCAGGTCCGCTGACGGCGTATCGGCGCCGCTCGCTCCACCCGCACGACCACGGACGGGGACTTCGCATGGCTACCGGAACCGACGACCTCCGCGACGACTCCCACGACGACTCCGGCGGTGGCACCCTCGACCACGTCGCCGCCCGGGCCCGGCTGCTGGCCGCTCCCGGTCCCGGCGGCCGGGACCGGCGCGCCGCGCTGTCCGCGCTCACCGACGACTGGCTGGCCGGCCTGCTGGAGGCGGCCGGAGCCCCCGGCGGCGTCGCCCTGGTCGCGGTCGGCGGCTACGGGCGCGGCGAACTCTCCCCGCGCAGCGACCTCGACGTCCTGCTGCTGCACGAGGGCCCGCTCGACCCGGCGCTGCCCGAGCGCCTCTGGTACCCGGTCTGGGACGCCGGCGCCGCGCTCGACCACTCCGTCCGCACCCCGGCCGAGGCCCGGTCGGTCGCCGCCGCCGACCTCAAGGCGCAGATCGGCCTGCTGGACGCGCGGCACGTGGCCGGCGACCCGGAACTCACCGCCGCACTGCGCTCCGCCGTCCTCGCCGACTGGCGGGCGAGCGCCCCGAAACGCCTGCCCGAACTGCGCGAACTCGGCCGCGAGCGGGCCGAACGGCACGGCGAGCTGTCCTTCCTGCTGGAGCCCGACCTCAAGGAGGCCCGCGGCGGCCTGCGCGACGTGGTCGCGCTCAACGCCGTCGCCGCGACCTGGCTGGCCGACGCGCCCCGGGACGGTCTGGACGCCGCCGCGCTCCGGCTGGCCGACGTCCGCGACGCCCTGCACCTGGTCACCGGCCGGGCCACCGAACGGCTCAGCCTGCAGGACCAGGACCAGGTCGCCGAGCGGCTCGGCGTCCTGGACGCGGACACCCTGCTGCGCCAGGTCTACGAGGCGGCCCGGACCATCGCCTACGCGGGTGACGTCACCTGGCGGGCGGTGGACCGGGTGCTGGCCGGCCGCTCGGCCCGGGGCCGGCGCCCGCACCGGCTCCCCTTCCCGTTCGCCGGCCCGTTCGGCGGGTCCGGGCGCGGTGCGGGCGCGGTGGCCCGGGGCGCGGTCGACCGCCGGCCGCTCGCCGAGGGCGTGGTCGAGCAGGACGGCGAGGCGGTGCTCGCCCAGGGCGCGCGCCCCGCCGCCGACCCGGTGCTGCCGCTGCGCGCCGCGGCGGCCGCCGCCCAGAACGGCCTGACCGTCTCCTACGCGACCGTGCGCAGGCTGGCCGCCGAATGCCGCCCGCTGCCGGTGCCCTGGCCGGACGAGGCGCGCGAGCAGCTCGTCACCCTGCTCGGTGCGGGCGAGGCCTGCCTGCCGGTCTGGGAGGCGCTGGAGGCCGAGGGGCTGATCACCCGGCTGCTGCCGGACTGGGAGCGGGTCCGGTGCCGTCCGCAACGCAACGCGGTGCACCGCTGGACGGTGGACCGGCACCTGGTGGAGACGGCGGTGCGGGCCGCCGCGATGACCCGCCGGGTGGCCCGGCCCGACCTGCTGCTCGTCGCCGCGCTGCTGCACGACATCGGCAAGGGCTGGCCCGGTGACCACAGCGAGGCCGGCGAGGTGATCGTCCGCGACGTGGCGGCCCGGATGGGCTTCGACCCGGAGTCGGTGGAGACCCTCGCGGTGCTGGTCCGCCACCACCTGACCCTGGTGGACACCGCGACCAGGCGGGACCCGGACGACCCGGCGACCGTCGACGCGATCACCAAGGTGGTCACCACCCTGCCGCAGCTGGAACTCCTGCACGCGCTGACCGAGGCCGACGCACTGGCCACCGGCCCGGCCGCGTGGAGCCGCTGGCGGGCCTCGCTGGTGGACGGCCTGGCCGAGCGGGCCGCCGCCCGGCTCGCCGGGGCCCGCCCTCCCGCGGCCTTCGGCCGCGGGTACACCCACCCCGTCGAGGCCGAGCCGACCGCCGAACAGGAGCGGCTCGCCGTGGAGGCGGCCCTGACCGGCGGCCCGGCGCTCTCGCTGCTCGCCCAGGCCGAGGTGGACGAGACGGGGGCCGAGCCGATGGGCGTGCGGCTGCTGCTGGCCGTTCCGGACCGGCCCGGTCTGCTCGGCACCGTGGCCGGGGTGCTCGCGCTGCACCGGCTGGCCGTCCGCTCGGCCGGACTGCGGGAGCTGGACCCGATCGGCGCCGGGCCGGTGCTGCTGCTCTCCTGGACGGTGGCGGCCGAGTTCGGCGAGCTGCCGGAGGCCGCCCGGCTCCGGGCCGACCTGCGCCGGGCGCTGGACGGTTCGCTGGACGTCTCGCGCCGGCTCGCCGAGCGGGACGCCGCGGCGCCGCGCCGGCGGGGCATCCCCACCCCTCCGCCGCTGGTCGCGGTGGCGCCGCCGGTGGCCTCGTCGACGGCGACGGTGCTGGAGGTGCGCGCGCACGACGCGCCGGGGCTGCTGCACCGGATCGGCCGGGCACTGGACGGTGCCGGGGTACGGGTCCGGACGGCGTACGTGTCCACGCTCGGGGCGGACGCCGTCGACGCCTTCTACCTGACCGACGAGGCGGGCCGTCCGCTCGCCGCGCAGCGGGCCGGCGAGGTGGCGGCGGCCGTCCGGGCGGCGCTGGGCTGAGGCTCGGAGGGGGCTTGTCCGGGGCCCGGGAGGGGCACGGGCGGGGCGTGGACGGGGCCGGTCCGGCGCTGGTCCGGCGCTGGTCCGGGGCTCGGGCGGGGCTCGGCGAGCCCGGGTGGAGACCGCTCCCGGGGCGGCCGGATACCCTTGGGGGCGACGACCGTACTGATACCGATGCCGCAGAGGACCCGCGACGACGTGTTCGACACCCTTTCCGATCGCCTCGCAGCGACGTTCAAGAACCTCCGGGGCAAGGGCCGCCTCAGCGAGGCGGACATCGACGCCACCACCCGCGAGATCCGCATCGCGCTGCTGGAGGCGGACGTCGCGCTGCCGGTCGTCCGGGCCTTCATCAAGCAGATCAAGGAGCGCGCGCTCGGCTCCGAGGTCTCCGGTGCGCTGAACCCGGCCCAGCAGATCATCAAGATCGTCAACGAGGAGCTCATCGCCATCCTCGGTGGCGAGACCCGACGGGTGCGGTTCGCCAAGAACGGCCCGACGGTGATCATGCTGGCGGGCCTCCAGGGCGCCGGCAAGACCACGCTCGCGGGCAAGCTCGGCCACTGGCTGAAGCAGCAGAAGCACACCCCGCTGCTGGTCGCCTGCGACCTCCAGCGCCCCAACGCGGTCAACCAGCTGCAGGTCGTCGCCGAGCGCGCCGGTGTCGCGTTCTACGGCCCGCAGCCGGGCAACGGCGTCGGCGACCCGGTCCAGGTGGCGCGGGACTCGATCGAGTACGCCAAGCAGAAGCAGTTCGACGTGGTCGTCGTCGACACCGCCGGCCGCCTCGGCATCGACGCCGAGCTGATGCAGCAGGCCGCCGACATCCGTGCCGCGGTCGACCCGGACGAGGTCCTGTTCGTCGTCGACGCGATGATCGGCCAGGACGCGGTCACCACCGCGCAGGCCTTCCTCGACGGCGTCGACTTCACCGGTGTCGTGCTCTCCAAGCTCGACGGCGACGCCCGTGGCGGTGCCGCGCTCTCGGTCGCGCACGTCACCGGCCGGCAGATCATGTTCGCCTCCAACGGCGAGAAGGTCGACGACTTCGACGCCTTCCACCCGGACCGGATGGCCTCGCGCATCCTGGGCATGGGTGACGTCCTCTCGCTGATCGAGAAGGCCGAGCAGACCTTCTCGCAGGCCGAGGCCGAGAAGATCGCCTCCAAGCTGCAGGGCGGCGGCAAGGACTTCACGCTCGACGACTTCCTGTCCCAGCTGGAGCAGGTCCGCAAGATGGGCTCGATCTCCAAGCTGCTCGGCATGCTGCCGGGCATGGGCCAGATCCGCGAGCAGATCAACAACATCGACGACAAGGACGTCGACCGGGTCGGCGCGATCATCAAGTCGATGACCCCGGCCGAGCGGACCGACCCGAAGATCATCAACGGTTCGCGGCGCGCCCGTATCGCCAAGGGTTCGGGTGTGCAGGTCGGCGAGGTCAACAACCTGGTCGAGCGGTTCTTCGAGGCCCGCAAGATGATGTCCGCGATGGCCTCCGGCAAGGGCATCCCCGGGATGCCGGGCATCCCGGGGATGGGCGGCGGCGCGAAGAAGTCCGCGAAGAAGGCCCCGGCCGCCAAGGGCAAGCGCAAGAGCGGCAACCCGCTGAAGCGCGCGCAGGAGGAGGCCGCGGCCGCCGAGCGGCGCGCGCTCGGCCCCGGCGCGGGCCAGGCGCCCGCCGAGGGCGGTGCGTTCGGCCTCGGCGCGGGCAAGGGCCCGTCCGACTTCGAGCTGCCCAAGGAGTTCAAGGACCTGCTGTAGGCCCTTGTCGTCCGCTTCGACGGCCCGCCGCCCGGAACCTCCGGGCGGCGGGGCCGGGGCAAGGCCCCTTTTTGTGGGGTTGGGGTGTAGATAAAGGGCCCCCCGGCCCGGGTCGGGGTGGGGGAACCCCCCCCGGGGCCGGGGGGCCC
>NZ_JBHXKE010000039.1:0-46163 GCF_042722765.1 Kitasatospora sp. NPDC058406 | reverse complement strand
CCGCCGAGGACACGCCTCGACGGGGGCCGGCGGACCGGTCGGCGCGGCTCAGGCGGCCTCGCCGACCTCCGGCCGGGCGTCGGCCGGCATCAGGCCCTGGCGCTGCCGCTTGCGGCCGATCCGGGGCATGCCGAGCGTGATGAAGGCCTCCGCCTGCATCGCGGCGAACCCGATCCGGGGCAGGTCGCGGGTGTTGGGGAAGACCAGGAACCGGGGCTCCCACTCCGGCTGGAACTTGGCGTTGAACTTGTACAGCGACTCGATCTGGAACCAGCGCGAGAGGAAGACCAGCAGCCCCCGCCAGGCCCGCAGCACCGGTCCGGCGCCGATCCGCTCACCGCGGGCGAGCGCCGAGCGGAACATCGCGAAGTTCAGCGAGACCCGCCGGACCCCCATCGCCGGCACCGCCTGCAGCGCCGCGACGATCAGCAGCTCGTTCAGGCCGGGGTCGGCGGCCCGGTCACGGCGCATCAGCTCCAGCGAGATGCCGTCCGTCCCCCAGGGGACGAAGTGCAGCACGGCCTTGAGGTCGTCGCCGGTCTCGCCCTCCTCCGGGGCCTTGTGGGCGGTGACCACCACGCAGGCGTCGTCACCCGGGTCCCCGAACCGGCCGAGGGCCATCGAGAAGCCGCGCTCGGTGTCGGTGCCGCGCCAGCGGGCCGCGGCGTCGGCGATCCGGTACTTCTCCTCCGGGGTCAGGTCGGAGACCCGGCGCACCTGGCAGGAGTAGCCGTTGCGCTCGATCCGCTTGACCATCTGGCGCACGTTGCGCATCGCCCGCCCGGAGAGCGAGAAGGTGGCCGTGTCGACGATCGCCTCGTCCCCCAGCTCCAGCGCGTCCAGGCCCGCCTCCCGGGTCCAGACCTCGCCGCCGACCTCGCTGCAGCCCATCACGGCCGGCACCCAGGCGTGCTCGCGGGCCTCGGCCATGAAGACCTTGATCGCGCCGGGCCAGGCCTCGACGTCGCCGACCGGGTCACCGGAGGCGAGCATCACCCCGGAGACCACCCGGTAGGAGATCGCCGCCTTGCCGCTGGGCGAGAACAGCACGCTCTTGTCGCGGCGCAGCGCGAAGTAGCCGAGCGAGTCCCGCTCGCCGTGGCGCTCCAGCAGCCCACGGACCTTCTCCTCGTCCTCGGCCGTCAGCTCCGGCTTGGGCTTCTCCGGGCGCAGCGCCAGGTACGCGGTGGTGAAGGCGGTGATCAGGCCCATCCCGCCGAGCAGGTAGGCGACCAGGTCGGAGACCCGGTCCGAGGTGTAGTGGACCTGTCCCTCGAAGCCGAACAGTCCGTAGACGACGTGCTCCAGCCGCTCGTACAGGCCGGCGTGGCCGAGCTCGTACCCGGTCCGGGTGGAGACGACCAGCAGGCCGAGCAGCACGCTGACGGCGCCCATCACGACCAGGTTGACCACCGCCCGCCAGCGCGTGCGGGGGTCCGCCTTGGCGTAGAACTCGCGCCGGTGGACCAGCACGACCACGAACAGCACCAGCGAGATGACCGCCGGGCCCAGCTGGTGCCAGCGCAGCAGGTGCAGCGCGGCGCCGATCGGCAGCAGGACGCAGACCGCCCGCCAGGCACGCCGCTTGCGCCGGCGCAGCGCGTGCGCGAGCAGCACCAGCAGCAGGCCGACCATCAGGGTGCCGGCGGCGGCCAGGGTGGTGGTGCCGCCGGGCAGCTGCCCGGCGAAGGTGTGCACCTTGGTGTGCCGGAGCTTGGGGAACACCGCGCTGGCGACGTCCACCAGCCCGATCAGCAGACAGGCGTAGCCGACCGCACCGGGCAGCCAGGCCCGGGGTACGGCGGCCGCTTGGGTACGAAGCGTCTGCAGGCCGCGACGGCGGGGCGGCTGCTCGGGGCTCGGCTCAACGGACACGGGAACGCTCATGGAGGTTCAGCGTAGAGGCTTCGGAGCGGTGTCCTGTCACTCCGGGGGAGGAGCCGTGATGGACCTTCATGCGATTTCCTTCATCAGGCAAGACGCACACCAAGGAACCGGAAACGAAGGGTAAGCCGAAGCCCTGGGGGCACTGCGATTGAGCCGAGGGGTGGGTGCCGGAGCCCCTCGCCGCGTGGCGCGACGGGCCCCCGCGTACGCGGTACGTACGGTGGACGCCGCATTCTAGGGCGTCGGTTGCGCACTGCGACCGGCGGCCTCCCGGGCCCTCCCGACGTCCGGACAGCCTAGCCGCGCTGGCCCCGGCTGACGCACCGCCAGACGATGAACCCTGCACCGACAGTGTCCCACCGGAAGGCCCACGGCATGGAACTGACCAGCGACGCGCTGATGAACTCGCTCCTCGCCCTGGGCTCGGCGGCGCTCGTCGCCACCCTCTGGATCTGGCCCAGGCTGGCGCGCCAGCGCCCGCTGCCGGTGCTCGGCCGGGTCGGACTGATGACGGTCACTCAGGTGTCGGTCCTCGCCGTGATGGCGCTCGCCGTCAACAACTCCTTCGGCTTCTACACCACATGGAACGACCTGCTCAGCTCCGGCGGCACCAAGCTCGCCCTGACCAGCAACGAGAACCACAAGGGCGGAGCGACCCCCGACGCACTGCTCCAGCCGACCAACGAGGGCGGCATGGAGACCGTCGGCGACCTGCCGAAGGGGCCGCCCGAGGAGGTCGGCAGGGTCGAGTCGGTCCGGATCACCGGGAAGGAGACCGGCCTGTCCGACCAGATGTTCGTCTACCTGCCGCCCGAGTACTTCGACCCGAAGTTCGCCCTGGTCCGCTTCCCGGTGCTGCTGGCCATCGCCGGCTACCCCGGCACGACGCTCAATCTGATGAAGGACCTGCCGGTCGTCCAGACCGCCGCCGAGCTCCAGCGCACCGGCAGGATGCAGCCGACCATCGTGGTGCTGTCCCGTCCGACCGTCTCCGCGTCGCGCAACACCGAGTGCGTGGACGTCCCCGGCGGGCCGCTCGCCGAGTCCTGGTTCACCAGGGACGTCCCGGAGGCGCTCCGCTCCGCGTACCGGACCAGCCGCTCGGCCGCCGCCTGGGGCACCTTCGGCTACTCGACCGGCGGCAGCTGCGCGTTCCGGCTGGCGATGCGGTTCCCGAACGTCTTCGGCGCGGCCGGCGGCCTGCACGGCGACTTCAAGGTCGTGGAGGACCAGTTCACCGGCGGCAGCCTGTTCGGCGGCGACGCGGCGCTGGCCGAGCAGAGCGACCTCGCGTGGCGGCTGCAGAACCTGCCCGTCCCGGCCCTGTCGATGCTGGTCGTCTCCACCCGCAAGGAGGCCGACTACCCGCGGACCGTCCAGTTCGTCGACCTGGCCCAGCAGGTCGCCGCCGCCAACCCCCAGTTCACGGTGGAGTCGCTCTACCTGGACGACGGCGGTCACAACTTCGAGAGCTGGGTGCGCGAGCTGCCCGCCTCGCTGGAGTGGATGGGCCACCACCTCGGCTAGGGCAGCCGGGTGACTACCGGCCGGTCGGGCGGACCGCCCGGCGCCCCGGGGGAACGCATCGAGACCGCCCGGCCGAACGGCCGGCACCGTCCCGGATCCGGGCAGGAGGCCCCATGCTCAGCACCCGATCACTCTTCGACGAGATCTACCGGAACGACGAGGCCTATCAGCTGTTCTGCAGCATCGCAGCCGGCGGCGAGGACCAGGGCGGCTGGGAGAACGAACGGATCACCGTCCTCACCCTCGACCCGGTGCTCGCCCCGAAGATCGCCCGGCACGGCGCCGACGAGCGCAAGCACGGCCGGATCTTCACCCAGCTGCTGAACAAGCGCGGCCTGCCCAGGATCGACGTCCCCGCCGAGGCCGACTACTGCATGCTGCTGGAGCGCCAGGGCGTCGGCCTCGCCCACGAGCGGCTCACCGGCGACGTCCCGCTGACCGAGCGCGAGATCATCACCTACCTGGCGCACAGCCGGGTCACCGAGCAGCGCGCGGCCGAGCAGATGCGCCAGCTGGTGAAGGCCTACGGGGACAACCCCGACGTCGGCCGGGCGATGCGGATGATCTCGGCCGACGAGGACAACCACCTCGCCTACTGCCACGAGGAGCTGCTCCGGCTGGTCTCCGAGGGCCACGGCCCGTACGTCCGGCACGTCCTGGAGACCTGCGCCCGCGGCGAGATCCGCACCCACCGGGACGTCGGGCTCGCGGTGACGTCCCGGATGGCGCGGATCCTGCGCTGGCCGCTCTGGCAGCGGGCCGTGGTCACCGCGGGCGTCCACGCGCTCTACCTGTACGACCGGTCGTACGGCTGGCGGCGGATGGTGCGGCTGCGGATGCCCGCGCGCCGAAACGCGCTGGGCACGCCCGCTCCGCCGCACGCGGTGTCCGACGCCCAGGAGGCGCAGGAGGCGATCTGACCGGCGGCCCGCGGCGCCGACCCGGTCAGCGCCCGATGATGAGGCTCATCGCCTCGGCCCGGGTGGCCGGGTCGCGCAGCTGGCCGCGCACGCAGGACGTGATGGTCTTGGCCCCGGGCTTGCGGATGCCCCGCATCGACATGCACATGTGCTCGCACTCGACCACGACGATCGCGCCGCGGGGCTCCAGGATCCGCATCAGCGCGTCGGCGACCTGGCTGGTGAGACGCTCCTGGACCTGCGGCCGGCGGGCGTAGACGTCGACCAGCCGGGCCAGCTTGGACAGGCCGGTGATCTTGCCGCTCGTGGACGGGATGTACCCGACGTGCGCGACCCCCCGGAACGGGACCAGGTGGTGCTCGCAGACGGACGTCAGCTCGATGTCCTTGACCAGCACCATCTCGTCGTGGCCGAGGTCGAAGGTGGTGGTGAGGACCTCCTCGGGCTCCTGCCAGAGACCCGCGAATATCTCCTTGTACGCCCGTGCCACCCGCGCGGGCGTCTCCAGCAGCCCCTCGCGGTCCGGGTCCTCCCCCACGGCCAGCAGCAGCTCGCGGATCGCGTTCTCGGCCCGCTTCTGGTCGAAGGTGCCGACGGCGGGCGGACCGTCGAGCGTCACCGGGTCGATCATGCGGGCCTCGCTTCTCGTGGGACTGACTTGGCTGAACAGCACGGATGCCGCGCCTCCAGGGTACAAACCCTGGTGACGCGGCATCCATTCCGGCGGGTGCCCGTGCTGCCGGTCAGCCCTCGGCGGGCGGTTCGGGCTGCAGCGGCGGGACCTTCGCCACGTCGGCCGGGGCGGCCTCGACGGCGGCGGCGCCGTAGGTGAGCGCCAGCTCCTTCGGGGACTGCACCGGCGGGCGGGTCGACGGGGTCCGACGGGCGGACCCGGTCCAGGCCGGACGAGCCGGGCGCTTCACGATGTGCGTGAAGATCTCGGCGATCTGCTCCTTGTTGAGGGTCTCCTTCTCCAGGAGCTCCAGGACCAGGTTGTCGAGCACGTCGCGGTTCTCGACCAGGATCTCCCAGGCCTCGTTGTGCGCGTTCTCGATGAGCTTCTTGACCTCTTCGTCGACCAGCCCGGCGACCTCTTCCGAGTAGTCGCGCTGGTGACCCATCTCACGGCCCAGGAACGGCTCCGAGTTGTCGCTGCCGAACTTGATGGCACCGAGGCGCTCGGTCATGCCGTACTGGGTGACCATGGCCCGCGCGGTGGCGGTGGCCTTCTCGATGTCGTTCGAGGCACCGGTGGTCGGGTCGTGGAAGACCAGCTCCTCCGCCGCACGCCCGCCCAGCATGTACGCCAGCTGGTCGAGCATCTCGTTGCGGGTGGTGGAGTACTTGTCCTCGTCCGGCAGCACCATGGTGTAGCCGAGGGCCCGGCCGCGGGACAGGATGGTGATCTTGTGCACCGGGTCCGCGTTCGGAGAGGCCGCCGCCACCAGGGCGTGGCCGCCCTCGTGGTACGCGGTGATCTTCTTCTCCTTCTCGGACATGATCCGCGTGCGCTTCTGCGGACCCGCCACGACGCGGTCGATCGCCTCGTCCAGGGTGTTGTTGTCGATCAGCTTCTTGTCCGAGCGGGCGGTCAGCAGCGCCGCCTCGTTCAGGACGTTCGACAGATCGGCACCGGTGAAGCCGGGGGTGCGCTTGGCGACGGCCGAGAGGTCGACGTCGGGCGCGATCGGCTTGCCCTTCTGGTGCACCTTGAGGATGTCCAGACGGCCCTGGAGGTCGGGACGCTCGACCGAGATCTGACGGTCGAAGCGGCCCGGGCGCAGCAGCGCCGGGTCCAGGATGTCCGGGCGGTTGGTGGCCGCGATGAGGATCACGCCGCCCTTGACGTCGAAGCCGTCCATCTCGACCAGCAGCTGGTTGAGGGTCTGCTCGCGCTCGTCGTGACCGCCGCCGAGACCCGCACCGCGGTGCCGGCCGACTGCGTCGATCTCGTCGACGAAGACGATCGCCGGGGCGTTCGCCTTGGCCTGCTCGAAGAGGTCGCGGACGCGGCTGGCGCCGACACCCACGAACATCTCGACGAAGTCCGAACCCGAGATCGAGTAGAACGGCACCCCGGCCTCGCCCGCGACGGCACGCGCCAGCAGGGTCTTGCCGGTTCCGGGCGGGCCGTAGAGCAGCACACCCTTGGGGATCTTGGCGCCGACGGCCTGGAACTTGGCCGGCTCCTGCAGGAACTCCTTGATCTCGTGGAGCTCCTCGACCGCCTCGTCCGCGCCCGCGACGTCGGAGAAGGTGGTCTTCGGGGTGTCCTTGGTCAGCAGCTTGGCCTTGGACTTGCCGAACTGCATGACGCGGGAGCCGCCGCCCTGCATCTGGTTCATCAGGAACAGGAAGACCAGAACGATGATCACAATGGGCAGCATCGACAGCAGCAGGCTGACGAGGGTGCTCTGCTTCTCCGGGCTGACGGTGTAGCCCTCGGAGAGCGTGCTCTGGTCGTTGTCGTTGATCTGGGCCTGCAGCTTGTCGGCGATCGCAACGCCCTGGTCCCCGATGTAGGAGGCCTGGAACTTGCTGCCGGACTGCGGCTTGCCGGTGCCCACTGCGGGCAGCTTGGCACCGTCCTTCAGCTGGATCTTGATTGTGCTCGAGTCACCCGTGGTGATCTGCGCCGACTTGACCTGCTTCGCGTCGATCGCTGCGACGACCTGCCCGGTGTCCACCGTCTTGTAGCCGTTCGAATCCGAAACGACCTGCATCAGCACGATGACGGCGAGGACGGCCAGCACGATCCACATGATCGGCGCACGGAAGTATCGCTTGACGTCCATCCATGCGGGGCGTTGCCGCCCCGTCCCTCCTGCCACTCAACGGCGCCGCGGGGCTGTGGGCCGCCGGCGCATCCGGTCTGTGCTCATGTGAAGAGCGGTTTTATTGGACCGTACCGCAGTACGACCCGCTCATGGCGGGAGCACAGCGACACGACAGTGTTTCTCTGTTCCCCCGACCCAACGGGCAGGAACGGCCAACCGTTCCCGCCCGTCGTCCGAACGGGGTCAATCAGCCGCCGTAGACGTGCGGGGCGAGCGTGCCGATGAACGGCAGGTTGCGCAGCTTCTCGGCGTAGTCGAGGCCGTAGCCGACCACGAACTCGTTGGGGATGTCGAACCCGACGTACTTGACGTCGATCTCGACCTTGGCGGCGTCCGGCTTGCGCAGCAGCGTGCAGACCTCCAGCGAGGCCGGGCCGCGCGAACCCAGGTTGCCGAGCAGCCAGGAGAGGGTCAGTCCGGAATCGATGATGTCCTCGACGATCAGCACGTCACGGCCGGCGATGTCGGTGTCGAGGTCCTTGAGGATACGCACCACGCCGGAGGACTTGGTGCCCATCCCGTAGGAGGAGACCGCCATCCAGTCCATCGTGACCTGCGAGTGCAGGGCCCGGGCGAGGTCGGCCATGACCATCACGGCACCCTTGAGGACGCCGACGATCAGCAGGTCCTTGCCTGCGTAGTCGCGGTCGATGCGCTCGGCCAGCTCCAGGAGCTTCGCGTCGATCTCGTCCTTGCTGATGAGCACCTTCGCGAGGTCAGCGCCCATGTCGTTCTGGTCCACCGGGGATACGTCCTCAAACGTGTCGGGGTCTGGATGGCCGGCGGCCGGCTTCCCCGGGGCACACCAGCCCGTCAGTCGCCCTGTCGCCGAAAGACCAGCGTGCCACACCGCCGGGTGGCTTCGACGCCCCCGGGTAGGTGCAGCGGTCCCTGGCCGCGCCATCCGGTGACCAGCAGGTCGATCGTTTCGAGGTGCCGGGCGAAGAGGTCCCCGGCCGGGCAGCCCGCGCGCAGCGCGGCCCGGCGCAGCACCCGGCGGCGCACGGCGGAGGGGAGTTCGGCCAGCTTCACGGCGTCCAGGGTGCCTTCGCCCGTCCGGAGGTCGCGTTCGGCCAGGGAGGCCCACTGGTCCAGCGCGTCGGCGTCGTCGCGGAACAGCCGGGCGGTGCGGGCGAGCGCCTCGACCACGCCGCCGCCCAGGTGCTTCTCCAGCACCGGCAGCACCTCGTGGCGGACCCGCGAGCGGGTGAAGGCCGGATCGCAGTTGTGCGGGTCGTCCCAGACCGGGATGGACTGCGCGGAGCAGGCCTGCCGGGTGGCGGCCCGGTCCAGTTCCAGCAGCGGGCGGCGGTAGCGGCCCTTCTGGGCCGGCATCCCGGCCAACGAGCGGGAGCCGGAGCCGCGGGCCAGGCCCAGCAGGACCGTCTCGGCCTGGTCGTCGCGGGTGTGGCCGAGCAGGACGGCGACCGCGCGGTGGCGCTCGGCGGCCTCGTCCAGGGCGGCGTACCGGGCGTCGCGGGCGGCGGCCTCGGGGCCGCCCTCGCGGCCGACCTGGACCGGGATCGCCTCGACCGGGTCGAGCCCGAGCTCGCGGAGCCGGTCGGCGACCTGGGCGGCCCGGTCGGCGGATCCCGCCTGGAGGCCGTGGTCGACGGTGACGGCGCCGACCCGCAGACCGATCTTGGGGGCCTCGAAGGCGGCCGCGATGGCCAGGGCCATGGAGTCCGCGCCGCCGCTGACGGCGACCAGGACCAGCGGGGAGCCCGGCGCGGCGGGGGTGCGCGGCAGCCCGGACGGGTGGCGGTGGGCGTTGCCGATCAACGTGGTGCCGACGGCGGCGACGGCCAGCGGCACGCCCCCGGTGCGTTCACGCGGCTCGCGGACCGGGGCGGTGAAGGTGGAGCCGGCCTCGGTGGCGAGGTCGGCGAGGGTACGGCGTACGGCCAGGCGTATCGCTGCGACGGCGGGGTGAGGGCCCACGGCGGACGACTCCTCGGCAGAGGGGGACAGGACGGCTGTGGGCGCGGCGGGGACCGCGCATCCATGCGCACCGCGTTACCGGGCGCTCACAGATGGTGGCAGAAAGGAGGCACCCGCTACGCCACCCGCGCCACCGGTACGACCACCGTCCCACGTTCGGGTGAATGGAGAAACGTATCTTCACCCGCCATCTGCACGACTGGACCACTCGTACGAACGGGTTTGACCGCGCGCGACCACCCTTCGGACCGAACGCCCCGCCGAGACGGTCGTCCGCCCCCGCTCCCGGCCCGTCCCGGGCGGCCGAAGGTCCGCGCCGGCCCGCCGAGGACGACGCCCTCCGGCCCGACGACGGGCACGGAGGGCGGGCGGACGGCGGGACGGAAGGGGTTACCGCGCGACCCGGGCGACCCAGGCGGCCGGGTCGTGGACCTCCTCCTTGGTCGGCAGGGTGTTCGGCGAGGTCCAGACCCGGTTGAAGCCGTCCATCCCGACCTGGTCGACCACGCCCCGGACGAAGACCGCGCCGTCCTGGTACTGGCGGAGCTTGGCGTCCATGCCGAGCAGCCGGCGCAGCACCAGGTCGAGCCGGTTGGCGCCGCGGTCCCGCCGCTGCTGGAACTTCTCCCGGATCTCCGCCACGCTCGGCACCACGGCCGGGCCGACACCGTCCATCACCACGTCGGCGTGGCCCTCCAGCAGCGACATCACGGCTGTCAGCCGGGCGAGGATCTCGCGCTGCGCCGGCGACTGGACGATCTCCAGCAGTCCGGCGGACGGGGCGCTCTCGGCACGGCCGCCGAGTCCGGGCAGGCCGCCGCCGAGCGTGCCGGCCGCGTCGCGCAGCCGGTCCAGCAGCGCCCCCGGGTCGACGTCGGTCTCGGACAGGAACGACTGCACCTCGGACTGGATGTGGTCGCGCAGCCAGGGCACCGCGGTGAACTGGGTGCGGTGGGTCTCCTCGTGCAGGCAGACCCAGAGCCGGAAGTCGGCCGGGTCGACGTCCAGCTCGCGCTCGACGTGCACGATGTTCGGCGCCACCAGCAGCAGCCGGCCCGGGCCTGCGGTCTCGGGGCCGAGCCGCGGCTTGTCGAACAGGGCCGCCGGGCTGTCCGGCGTCTCCAGCGAGGACTCGGCCGGGGCGAAGGTCTCGTACTGGCCGAGCACCTTGGTGGACAGGAAGGCCAGCAGGGCGCCGACCTCGATCCCGGTGGCCTTCTCCCCCACCGTGCCGAAGACCCCGGGGCCGGAGCCGTTGGCCCGGCGCGCCTGGAGCTTCTCCACCAGCGGCTGGACGATCGTGCGGAACCCCGCCACGTTGGCCCGCACCCAGCCGGGGCGGTCCACGATCAGCACCGGGGTCGCGACCGCCTCGGCCAGGCTGCTGGACCGCATGCCGGTGAACTCCCGGACGTGTTCCTCGGCCTCCAGG
The DNA here is from genome assembly GCF_042722765.1 of Kitasatospora sp. NPDC058406. Lineage (NCBI taxonomy): Bacteria > Bacillati > Actinomycetota > Actinomycetes > Kitasatosporales > Streptomycetaceae > Kitasatospora > Kitasatospora sp. NPDC058406. The sequence goes on along the minus strand of NZ_JBHXKE010000039.1, from coordinate 35,619 downwards.
GCGTGCCGGCGCAGTTCGGCGACCACCGCGGCCGCCTCGGCCCGGCTCACCTCCGGCCCCGGCCGTACCAGCCTGGTCGCGGTTGCGACCGCGAGATTCCAGTCGACCATGTCAGCACCGCCGCTCGCGCTCGTCATGCCCTCACCGTACGTGCTCTCGTCCGCCGGGGGGAGCCACAGTGGCCGGTCAGTGGCAGCCGCAGGCCGCCAGCCGGGCGACGATGCGGTCCATCGCGGCGCGGGCCGCGTCGACGGGGGCCCCGGTCCGGGTCATCACGGCGAAGGAGAGCAGCCGGCCCTCGGCGTCCACCACGGTGCCCGCCAGGGTGTTGACGCCGCTGAGGCTGCCGGTCTTGGCGCGGACCAGCCCGGCCGCGTCGGCGGCGCCGGATCCGGCGCCGAACCGCTTGCCGAGGGTGCCGGTGAAGCCCGCGATCGGCAGACCGGTCATCACCGGTCGCAGCGCCGGGTGCTGGTCGGCGCCCGCCAGCGCGAGCAGCCTGACCAGGACGACCGGCGGGATCGCGTTGCCGGTGTGGAGGCCGCTGCCGTCGTTGATCACCACCCCGGTCATCGGCACGCCGAGCCGGGCGAGTTCCTGGGTGACCGCGGTGGCGGCACCCTCGAAACCGGCCGGCTGGCGGGCGGCGAGCGCGGCCTGACGGGCGATCGCCTCGGCGAGGGTGTTGTCGGAGGTGGTCAGCATCCGTTCGACCAGCCGGGCCATGGTCGGCGAGTCCACCCGGCCGAGCACCGCGGCGTCGGCCGCGGCCGGGGCGGACGCCTGCTTGGCCTTGCCCTGGACGGTGATGCCCTGGGCCTTCAGCAGGCCGGCGAACGCCTCGGCGGCCTGGCCGGCCGGGTCGGCGAACCGGGCCGGCGCGTCCTCGCGGCTCTTCGGGTCGACCTTGCCCTCGTCCACCATCAGGGAGGTGACCAGCGCGATGTTCTCCCCGTCGTGGTTCTTGTGCTGCGGGTTGCCCGAGTAGAGCGAGAGGTCGTAGTCCAGCGAGACGGTGGTGGTGCCGACGGCCTTCAGGGCGGTGGCGGTCTGCCGGGCCAGCGCGTCCAGCGACGCCGGGGCGGTGTCGGGGTCGGCGGGCAGGCCGGCGATCTGCACCTGGTCGGCGGGCAGCGCGGTCAGCGTGGGGTCGCCACCACCCACGAGGGTGATCCCGCCGGGGGCCGCGCCCTTGACGACCCGGGTGGTCAGCCGGGTCTCCGCCGGGATCAGCGAGAGGGCCGCGACCGAGGTGGCCAGCTTGGTGGTGGAGGCGGGCGTGGCCGGGGTGTTCTCCCCGCTGCCGTACAGGAGCCGGCCGTCGGCGGCGTCCGCGACGGCGAGGCTGACGGTGCCGAGGTTCCGGTCGCCGAGCACGGGGGCGAGGGCCTGTTGGAGTCCCTGCGCGGTGGGCAGTCCGGCGCCCGGGCCGGCCTCGGCGGCGGCCAGCACCGTGCCGGCGGCGGGTGCGGGGCGGGCGGCGGAGCCGGGGGACGCCGAGGCGGACGCCGCCCCGGGCGTGCCGGTCGCGGGCGTGCCGGTCGCGGGCGTACCCGGCCCGGGCGTGCCGGTGCCGGGCGGTGCGGTGGACCCGCCGGGCGTGGGCGTCGCCCCGGGCGTCGCGGAAGGCTGCGCGTACGCACCACCCGACGTCAGCACCGTCCCCGCGACCAGCAGTGCCGTCCCGAACAGCCCCGCGGCCGTCCCCCGACGGCGGCCCCCCGCCCCAGCCCCTGCGCGCACGACCCGGCCCCTTTCCTGAGCATCCACTCCCGTAGGAGACACTTGGATTCTGTCAGTCCCTACCTTGGAGGAACCGTTGGAGTTCGACGTCCTGATCGAGATCCCGAAGGGCTCCCGCAACAAGTACGAGGTCGACCATGAGACCGGTCGCCTTCGCCTGGACCGGATGCTCTTCACCTCGACCCGTTACCCGGCCGACTACGGCTACGTCGAGGGCACCCTCGCGGACGACGGCGACCCGCTGGACGCGCTGGTCATCCTGGAGGAGCCGACCTTCCCCGGCTGCCTGATCAAGTGCCGCGTCATCGGCATGTTCAAGATGACGGACGAGGCCGGCGGCGACGACAAGCTGCTGTGCGTCCCGGCGACGGACCCGCGCTGGGAGCACCTCCAGGACATCCACCACGTCTCGGAGTTCGACCGCCTGGAGATCCAGCACTTCTTCGAGGTCTACAAGGACCTGGAGCCGGGCAAGTCGGTCGAGGGTGCCAACTGGGTCGGCCGCGCCGAGGCCGAGGCCGAGGTCACCGCGTCGATCAAGCGTCTGGCGGAGCAGGGCGGCCACTGAGTCGTCGTACCGATCTCGTCCGCCCGGCGGTCCGTCCGCCGGAGCGGCTCGGGGCAGGTCGCGGCAGTCGAAGGCCGGGGTTCGCGGGGTTGTCCCGCGGGTCCCGGCCTTCGCCGTTCTCCGGGACTCCCCGGGGCGTACGAATCTTCCCGACACCCTGTCGGCATGACGAAAGATTAGGCTAGGCTAACCAAAGCAATCGGGGGTGTACTCGATACCTGGAGGCCCGCATGCCCATACCCGAGCAGCCCGTCCCGTTCTCCACCGTGCTGCGCACCGCGAGCAGCGCGGAACACGAGGCCGCGGAACAGTCCTCGTTCATGAGCCGGCTCCTCGGCGGGCACCTCGGGGTCGACGCCTACGCCGACCTCACCGGCCAGCTCTGGTACGTCTACCGCGCCCTGGAGGGCCGGGCCGCCGAGCTGGCGGAGCACCCGGTGGCCGGGCCGTTCATCGACCTGGCCCTGATGCGGACCGCCGCCATCGAGCGCGACCTGGCGCACCTGCTCGGGCCCGGATGGCGCGACGCGCTGTCGCCGCTGCCCGCCACCGCCGCGTACGCGGCCCGCGTGGAGGAGCTGGCCGAGCAGTGGCCGGCGGGGTACGTCGCGCACCACTACACCCGCTACCTGGGCGACCTGTCGGGCGGCCAGATCATCCGCGGCATCGCGGAGAAGACCTGGGGCTTCGACCGCAAGGGTGACGGCGTGCGGTTCTACGTCTTCGAGGAGGTCGGCAACCCGGCCGCCTTCAAGCGCGACTACCGGGCCAAGCTGGACGCCGCGGGGCTGGCGCTGGACGAGATCGAGCGCCGCCGGGTGGTCGAGGAGTGCAAGCAGGCCTTCCGGCTCAACGGCGCGATCTTCCGGGACCTCGACACGCGGTACCCGCTGAGCGCCTGAACGACCCCGTACGGCGACGGCCCCGGCGAGCAGCTGCTCGCCGGGGCCGTTCCCGTGGGGCCGCCGGCTCGGGACCGTCGAGCCGGCGGCCGGTCCTCAGGCCCGGGCCGCGCCGCGACGGCGGGCCAGGACGGTGGCGCCGCCACCGGCCAGCAGCAGACCGCCGGCGGTGGCCAGCAGCGGGGCCACCGGGGTGGACGAGCCGGTGGAGGCCAGCACGCCCGAGCCGCCCAGCGAGGCGCCGCCGGAGGTGGTGAGCGAGGCACCGCCCACCGAGCCCGCACCGGTGCCCGTCCCCGTGCCGGTACCGCTGCCGGTGCCGCCCGCGGCGGTCCCGCCCGTCGTGCCGCCGCCGGCCGGGTTGGTGGGCAGCTGGGCGTTCTTGTCGAAGGCCAGCGAGACGGTGACCGGGTCGAGCACCTCGCCCGCCGGGTAGTTGGCGAAGGCCGGCACGCCCTCGGCGGTCAGCGCGGCCGGAACGCCGGTGAGCGTCACCACGCCGTTGACCGGGGCGAGGGAGGCCTTGGACAGGTCGAGCTTGGCGATCCGGGCACCGGACAGCGCGGACGTCTTGCCGTCCAGGGACTTGGCGTTGACGTCGGCGGTCAGGAACGCGCCGTCCTTGCCGATGCTCAGGCCGAGCTTGGAGAAGGTGGTGTCCAGCTGGTAGCCGCCGGCCGCGGGGTGGCCGAGGAAGCGGACGGAACCGGCGAAGCCCGCCGACAGGGTGTGGTTCCGGGTGTCGTAGCTGCCGGTCGCGCCGCCGAAGCGGTAGTCGGCCGCGCCGCCGCCGAACTCGACCTTGCCGTTGGCCACCGGGCTCTGCAGGTACTTGCGGAAGCTCTCCTTGACCTTCCAGTCCAGGCTGCCGTCGACGACGGCGAGCTGGCCGGCGGCCGGCGGGGTGGTCGACGTGGTCGTGGCCGACGGGGTGCCGGTGGCGGTGGCCGACGGGGACCCGCTCGGGGAGCCGGTGGCCGACGGGCTGCCGGACGCGGAGGGCGAGCCGGTCGCGCTCGGCGACTGGGTGGCCGACGGAGAACCGCTCGGGGAGCCCGTGGCGGTCGGCGACTGGGTCGCGGACGGGGACTGCGTCGCCGAAGGGGAGCCCGTGGCGGTGGGCGACTGGGTCGCGGAGGGCGTCGCGGTGGCGGTCGGCGTGGCGGTCGGGGACGGGGTGGCCGGGCTCTGCTTGAGCAGCAGCGCCAGCGGGTCCATGTCCGAACCGGCCTGGTAGAAGCCCGCGAACGCCTTGGCGCCCTGCTCGGTGAGCTTGGCCGCCGCCGGCACGCCGTTGGTGGTGTCCCGGGCGACCGTGAAGGTCACCAGCGGCACGTCGTCCCGACGGGTGACCTCGGTGGCGCCCATCGACTCCTTGGACGCGGTGTCGGCGGTCAGCGTGCCGACCGTCCCGGCCGTGGTGATCCTCAGGTCGCTGAGGGCGACGTCGAGCGCGCCGTGATGGGCGGTGAAGCGGACCCCGCCGGTGAACGAGGAGCTGAGCGCGTGGGTGGACATGTCGTAGGCGGCACTCACCAGACCGAAGTGGAAGGTCCCGTCGGCGTTGGTGGTGGCGCCGCCGGTCAGCTCCACGGCGCCCTGGCCGACCGGGCCGGTCACGTAGTTCCGGAAGCTGGCCTTCACGCCCCAGTCCAGCGAACCGGTGTCGTACGTGACGGTGGTCGGCGCACCGGCGCCGAAGGCCAGCGCGGGGACGCCTGCGGCGGCCAGGCCGAGACCGGCGGTGACGGCGGCCAGGGCCGCCAGCCGGGTGCGGTTGCGGCGGCCGGCCGAAGGCAGGGCGGTGCTGCGGGACATGGGGGTACTCCGATCGGTGAGCGGGGGAAGGTGGAGCGGCGGTCAGGCCGCGTCGGCCGGGGCGGTGGCCGGGGGGTCCGTCGGCGCGGCCCGGCGCCGGCGGAGGGTGTACACGCCGCCGGCCGCGGCGAGCGCCGCCACCAGCACGACGCCGGCCACCACGGCCGCCGTCGGCACTCCGCCGGATCCGCCCGCATCGGCGGCGTCGGCCACCGGGGCGGCGGACGGCGAGGCGGTCGCCGACGGGGCCGGCGTCGCCGCCGGGGCGCTGCCGATGTCGGGCAGCGGCGGGAGGGCGGCGGCCGGGTCGAGCGCGACGGCGAAGCTCAGCGGGTCCATCACGGTGCCCGCCGGGTAGAGGTTGCCGAAGGCCTTGGCGCCCGCCTCGGTGAGCTTCAGCGGGAGTTCGGCGGCCTTGAGCAGGCCGCCCTCGGGCTTCAGCCCGGCCGGGTCGAAGGCGCCCAGCTCGACGCCGGTGAGCTGCTGGGTGGCGCCGTCCGGCGTCCGGCCGGAGACGTCGGCGAGCAGCCTCCCCTGACCGTCGGCGATCGTCACGCCGAGGTTGGCCAGGGTGAGGTCCAGCCCGTGGGTGTCACCGGTCTTCAGGCCGGTGAAGCGGACGCCACCGGTGAAGGCGGCGGTCAGGGCGCCGGTCGCCGGGTCGTAGGCGCCCTTGGCCGGGGTCCAGCGGAAGAAGGCGCCGCCGTCCGCCGCGCCGCCGGTGAGCTCCCAGCGGCCCTGGGCGATCGAGCCGGTGACGTAGTCGCGGAAGGTCCGTCGGACGCCCCAGTCGAGCGCGCCGTTGCCGAACTCCGCCCGGGCGGCGGCATCCTGGGTCGCCGCCGGGGCGGCCGGCGTCGTCGGTGCGGCGGTCGGCGCCGGCGTGGTGGGCGTTGCTGCGGTCGGTGCGGCGGTCGGTGCGGGCGCCCCGGCCGGGGTCGACGCGGCGGCCGTCGGGGCCGTCGAGGGTGCCGTCGAAGCCGGCTGGGCCGCCGGGAGGTTGACCGAGAGGTTGACCGGGTCGAGCGCCGTCCCGGCGGTGTAGAAGCTGCCGAAGGCCCTGGCCCCGGCGTCGGTCAGCGTCGCCGGGACGCCGCTGAGGGTCAGGGTGCCGGCCGCGCCGCGCAGGTCGACGCCGGCCAGCGAGAGGTCGGCCAGCTTGGCCTGGCTCGCACTGCTGACCTGGCCGGTCTCCTTGGACCTGCTGCTGATGTCCGCGTACAGCCCGGCCGCGCCGCCCGGAGCGGCCCGGAAGGTGAGCCGTCCGACACTCAGGTCGAGCACGTTGACACCGTTCTCCTGGTGCCCGGTGAACCGGACCCCGCCGGAGAACGCCGCGGTCAGCGCGCCGCTCGCCGGGTCGTACGTGCCGGTGGCGGAGTGGAACCGGAAGCCGCTGCCGGAAACGGTCGCCGCACCTCCGGTCAGCGCCCAACTCCCCTTGGCTATCGGCCCGGTGACGTACGTCAGGAAGGACTGCCTGATCCCCCAGTCGAGCCGCCCGCCGGAGACCTTCCCCTCGGCCGCCACCGCCTGGCCGGGCAGCAGCACGGCCGTCATCAGGGCAGCCAGGGCGGCCACCAGGACGGCGGCCAGACGACGTAGCCGGCTGGGCAGAGGCACGCGGATCACTCCTCGGCGCGACGGGGGAAAGAGAGTCGGTACACCACCGACCCCCTTGCGGAATTGAGGTAAGGCTAACCTAATATATGAGTCAAGAGCCCCGCCGGTCGCCCCCCACACATGGCACCCGGCAGGGACAACTCCCACCGAAGGGGACCATGTTGAGCAGCAGTACCACCCGAAGCCGGGCAGCCCTCGGGCCTGCCCTCCTGCTGCTCGCCCTCGGCCTGCTGCTCACCCTGACCGCCTGCGGCCCGTCCACCGGCTCCACCGGCGCCGCCACCGGAACGGGCGTCACGAAGGCCCCGGACACGGTCGAACCGCTGCCCGGCGAGCCCGCCCCGCAGCTCCCGGCCACCGTCGCCTCCGCCGACGGACGCCAGGTCACCGTCACCAGCGCCGACCGGATCGTCCCGCTCAACGGCAGCCTGGCCGAGATCGTCTTCAGCCTGGGCCTCGGCCCCAAGGTGATCGCCCGGGACGTCTCCACCACCTTCCAGCAGGCCGCCGCCCTCCCGGTGATCACCCAGGCCCACGACGTCTCGGCCGAGGGCGTGCTCTCGATGCACCCGACCCTCGTCCTCGCCGACCGCTCCACCGGCCCGGCCGAGGCGATCGAACAGATCCGCGCCGCCGGCGTCCCGCTGATCGTGCTGGACGACGCCAAGAAGCTCGGCGACGTCGGCCCGCGCATCGACACCGTCGCCGCCGCGCTCGGGGTCCCCGACGCCGGGCGGCAGCTGAAGGAGCGCACCGAGCAGCGGATCACCCAGGCCAGGGCCGCCCTGCCGGCCGTCGACCGCCACCCCAAGGTCGCCTTCCTCTACCTCCGCGGCAGCGCCTCGGTATTCCTGCTCGGCGGCCCGGCCTCCGGCGCGGGCTCGCTGATCGAGGCGGTCGGCGGCGAGGACGCCGGAACCGCCGCCGGGCTCTCCGGCGACTTCACCCCGCTCACCAGCGAGGCCCTGGTCAAGGCGGCACCCGACGCGATCCTGGTGATGAGCAAGGGCCTCGACTCCGTCGGCGGCGTCGACGGCCTGCTCAAGCTGCCCGGCGTCGCCCAGACCCCCGCCGGGCTGGACCGCCGGGTCGTCTCCGTCGAGGACGGCCAGCTGCTCAGCTACGGCCCGCGCACCCCGCAGGTGATCCGCGAGATCGCCGAACAGCTCTACCCGGCGGCCGCCAAGTGACCACCGCCGTACAGAAGAAGACCGTCCCCATGGCCCGGCCCCGGAGCCGGACCACCCTGGTCGTCGTCGGTCTGGCCGTCGCGCTGGTGCTCTGCGCCCTGCTCGCGGCCGGGATCGGCGCCTACCGCATCCCGCTCGGCGACATCCTCGCCTCGTTCGCCCACCGGCTCGGCCTCGGCGGACACCCGCTCGACCGCGTCCCCGAGTCGGTGCTCTGGAACGTCCGGCTCCCCCGCGTGGTGCTGGCCCTGCTGGTCGGCGGCTCGCTCGGCTGCGCGGGCGCACTGATGCAGGGCGTCTTCGGCAACCCGCTCGCCGAACCCGCCGTGATCGGCGTCTCCTCCGGCGGCGCGGTCGGCGCGGTCGCCTGCATCGTGCTCGGCCTGGACGCGTTCGGCAACTGGACCATCACCGCCTTCGCCTTCGCCACCGGCCTGCTGACGGTCTTCGCGGTGTACGCGATGTCCCGCTCCGGCGGCCGCACCGAGGTGGTCACGCTGATCCTCACCGGCGTCGCGGTCAACGCCTTCTGCGGCGCGCTGATCGGCCTCTTCCTCTTCACCGCCGACACCGCCGCGATCAACCAGGTCACCTTCTGGCAGCTCGGCTCGCTCGCCCAGGCCACCTGGGGCAAGGTGCTGGCCGTCCTGCCGTTCGCGCTCGTCGGACTGGCCCTCGCCCCCCGCTACGCGCGGCCGCTGGACCTGCTCGCGCTCGGCGAGCGGCCGGCCCGCCACCTCGGCGTCGACGTCGAGCGGATGCGCCTGGTGCTGATCACCCTGGTCGCCCTGCTCACCGCCGCCGCCGTCGCGGTCAGCGGCATCATCAGCTTCGTCGGCCTGGTCGTCCCGCACCTGCTGCGGATGGTCGCCGGACCGGGCCACCGGTTCCTGCTGCCCGCCTCCGCCCTCGGCGGCGCCCTCGTCCTGGTCGCCGCCGACCTCGCCGCCCGCACCCTGGCCGAGCCCGCCGAACTCCCGCTCGGCGTGCTCACCGCACTGATCGGCAGCCCGTTCTTCTTCTGGCTGCTGCGCCGCACCCGGACCAAGCAGGGAGGCTGGGCATGAGACTGCGAACCCGTCCCGGGGTGCCCGCACGCCCCGCCCCGGGCACCGAACTGCTCACCGCCGACGCCGTCCGGCTGACCGTCGGCGGGCGCGAGCTGCTGGCCGGCGCGGACGTCCGGGTGACGGCCGGCGAAGTGGTCGCCCTGCTCGGGCCGAACGGCGCCGGGAAGTCCACCCTGCTCTCCGTGCTGGCCGGCGACCTCCCGCCGACCGCCGGCGAGGTCCGCCTGCTCGGCCGGCCGCTGGCCGGCTACCGGCCCCCCGAACTCGCCCGGCACCGCGCGCTGCTGCCGCAGTCGGCCGCTCTCTCCTTCCCGTTCCCGGCGGACGAGGTGGTCCGGATGGGCCGCGCGCCCTGGTCCGGTACGGCCGCCGCCGCCGAGGACGACGCGGTGGTCGCCGAGGCGATGGCCGCGACCGAGTCCACCGCCTTCGCCGGACGGCCGTTCACCGCGCTCTCCGGCGGCGAGCGGGCCCGGGTGGCCCTGGCCCGGGTCCTCGCCCAGCGGACCGCGCTGCTGCTCCTCGACGAGCCCACCGCCGCGCTCGACCTGCGCCACCAGGAACTGGTGCTGCGGGTCGCCAGGGCCAGGGCCGCCGCCGGGGACGCCGTGGTCGTCGTCCTGCACGACCTCACGCTGGCGGCGGCCTACGCGGACCGGGTGGTGCTGCTGACCGGCGGTGCGACGGTCGCCGACGGACCGGTGGCCGAGGTGTTGCGCGCACCGCTGCTCAGCGAGGTCTACGGCCACCCGGTCGAGGTGCTGCCGCATCCGCGCACCGGCGTCCCGCTGGTCCTGCCCGAACGCGACTGACATGGGCCGGGCCGGGCCGGTCCGGGTCGGTCCGGGTGGGTTCGGTCCGGGTGGGTGGGTCGCCTCAGCCCTCGTCGTCCAGCCGGAAGCCGATCTTCAGGCCGACCTGGTAGTGCTTGACCCGGCCCTCCTCAAGGTGGCCCCGGACCTGCGTCACCTCGAACCAGTCGAGGTTGCGCAGCGTCCGGGAGGCCCGCTCGACCCCGTTGCGGATCGCGGCGTCGATGCTCTCGGTCGACGACCCGACGATCTCGGTCACCCGGTAGACGTGCTCGCTCATGACGGACTCCCTCAGCTGTGCGACGGCCCCCGGTCCACCGTGCACCGGAGGCCGTCCGTCCGCACTCCGGCGACCGCCGGCCGGGGCCGCCCGCGGCGCGGCCCCGGAGCCCGCCCGGCGGAGACCGCGGCCGCCGCCGAAGGGACCGGCCGCCGGGGCCTACGGCGAGGGGCCGCCGCCGGGGCCCACGACGCCGAGGCTCAGAAGGCCGCCCGGACCCCGCCCACCGGCACGCCGCCACCGAACAGCGGGGAGGCGGCTATCCGCTCGACCGTCCCGTCCTCGGCGGAGACGCCCAGCCGGTGCAGCGCGGCCGCCAGCACCGGTCCGCGGGCCCGCTCGGCACCGTCGTCGATCTTGAAGGCGAGCGCCCGGCCGTCCGGCAGCGCCACCACCTGGACCGCCTCGGCGCCCATCTTGGAGAGCGCGCCCGGCACCGCCCGCATCAGCCAGGTGTCGGCCCGGCGGGTGCCGGCGACGTACTCGGGGTGCGCCCGCATCGCGTCGGCCACCCGGCGCTGCGGCGTGCCGGCCCCGGCCAGCACCAGCGCCCGGTAGCCGCGGGCCAGTCCGGTGAGGCTGACCGCCAGCAGCGGCGCACCGCAGCCGTCCACCCCGGCGTGCCCGGCGGTCTCGCCGGTGGCCTCCTCCAGCGCCTCGCGGGCCAGCAGCTGGACCGGGTGGGCCGGGTCGAGGTAGCTGTCGACGGGCCAGCCGTTGGCGACACAGGCGGCCAGCCAGCCGGCGTGCTTGCCGGAGCAGTCCATCAGGATCGGCGCGCGCTCTCCGCCGGAGCGCAGGTACTGCTCGGCCTCGGTCTCGTCGAGCGGGAGGTCGGCCGGCGTCCGCAGGGCGGACTCGTCGAGCCCGGCCTCGGTCAGGATCCGTCGGACCCCGTCGAGGTGAAACGATTCTGCCGAGTGGCTGGAAGCCGCCAGCGCCAACAGTTCACCCTCGATCGCCAGTCCGGCCCGCAGGGTGGCCACCGCCTGGAACGGCTTGGCGCAGGAGCGCGGGAACACCGGCGCGTCCGGCGCACCCAGCGCGAACTCGACCGAGCCGTCGGCGGCCAGCAGGACCAGCGAGCCGTGGTGCCGGCCCTCGGTGAACCCCGAGCGGACGACCTCGGCGAGCACGGACAGGGCGGTGGGGTTGGACATGGCGGGAGCCTTCCGGAAATGAGGGTGGGCCGGGGGCGAGCCGGGAACGGCCCCGCCCCTGGCGCCTCACCCGGTCAGAGCGGGCCGCCTGCGAGCAGGTCGTCGACCCGTGCTTCCCCATCACGGTACCTGCGGGTGATCTCCGCGTTGCAGCCGTCCGCCGTCCGCAGCAGCAGCTGCCGCCGCCCGGAGACCTCACGCTCGTGCGCGCGCAGCCGGTCCAGTGCCGCCAGCAGCTCCTCGGCCGGGTGCGCGGCCAGGTCGGCCAGCTGCACGTCGCCCATCAGTGCGTCCGCCTCCAGCTGGGACTGCTGGCCGCGCGGCGGGCCCAGGGTGACGTGCCGGGCGGACCGACGGACGGTGGAGGGCGCGTCGGTGAGGATGGCCGGCAACCGTTCCAGCAGGGCGCCGGCCGGCTCTCCCCCGTCCGCAGGGCGGGGTGCCGCGCCGCCGGGCCTGCGGTCCAGCTCCGCCAGCAGGATGTCCATCCGCCCGTGCAGCAGCCGCCGCAGGTAGGAGAGGTCGGCCTCCTGCTCCAGGGTCTCCCTGCGCAGGATCCGCAGCTCCTCCAGGCCCAGCTGTCCCAGGCCCGGCGTTCCCGTCCCCGGTGCCGGACCGGGTTCCGGGTCTTCGGGCACCCGCCCGTACCGGTCCTGCGCCGTACTGCTCGCGTCCATCAGCCAACCACCTGCCGTCGTCCCGATCCCGCCCGCTCGCGGCACCCCGTCGCCTGCCGCCGGCCCGGCCCGTTCCCGTCGCGTGCGCCCGTGGCGCGTACCCCTCCGGGCCACGCCCTGACCACCCGCGAAGGTTCCCGCCCCCGACCGGCACCACCCGTCAGGGCGACACCGCCAGAACACCTGACCCACCGGCTCGGCCTCCTGGCCGAACCGGGCCCGGCGCGGCGGACCTTGGCGCCCCGGACCCCTTGTACGGTCCCCCAGCGTGCCACCCCGCCCGCCGCCGCCGCACCGCCCGTGCACCCGAACGGCCCCCTGGCGAAGAGGGGTGGCTGATATGACGGAAGCTTTTCGCAGGGAGAGCGGCGCCAACCGGCGCGCAGGCGCACGCTACCCAGCGCGCGCCAAGTCTTCGAGCGCCCCCAGGGGCCCGCGGGCGCCCCCACCGGCTCCGGCACAATGGCCGCATGCGAGCAGTGGTGCAGCGAGTGACCGAGGCCAGGGTGACGGTGGCCGGCGAGACCGTCGGCGCGATCGAGGAGCCCGGGCTCTGCGTCCTGATCGGCGTCACCCACGACGACACCCCGACCAAGGCGGCCCAGCTCGCCCGCAAGCTCTGGACCTTGCGGCTGCTGGCCCCCGACGCGGCAGGCGTGGAGCAGTCCTGCTCCGACATCGGCGCCCCGCTGCTCGTCATCAGCCAGTTCACGCTCTACGGGGACGCCCGCAAGGGCCGCCGCCCGACCTGGAACGCCGCCGCCCCCGGCCCGGTCGCCGAGCCGCTGGTGGACGAGGTGGTCGCCCAGCTGCGGGCGCTCGGCGCCAAGGTCGAGACCGGCCGGTTCGGCGCGGACATGCGGGTCGCGCTGGTCAACGACGGCCCGTTCACGGTGCTGGTCGAGGTCTGAGCGACCCCGACCGCCGTGCACGGCGTGTGTGCCGTGCACGGCCGGCGTGCACGGCGTGGGTGCTGCGGCTACTGCGGGACGATCACGTCCTGCGTCCCCGGCACCCGGCCGGCGAGCAGCACCGCGTCCACCGGCACGTTCCGCTTCACGATCGCCAGCGCGACCGGGCCCAGCTCGTGGTGACGCGCCGAGGAGGTGACGAAGCCGAGCGCCCGCCCGTCCGGGTCCGAGGCGAGCCGCACCTCCGTCCCGTGCGGGGGGAGCACCTCCTCGGTGCCGTCCAGGTGCAGGAAGACCAGCCGGCGCGGCGGGCGGCCCAGGTTGTGCACCCGGGCGACCGTCTCCTGCCCGCGGTAGCAGCCCTTCTGCAGGTGGACGGCGGTGGTCAGCCAGTCCACCTCGTGCGGGATCGTGCGGTGGTCGGTCTCGAAGCCCAGCCGCGGCCGGTGCCCCTCGATCCGCAGCGCCTCGTACGCCCAGATCCCGGCCGCCGGGCCGTACTCCCGGGTCAGCTCCGCCAGCTCGGCCCGCGGCAGGAAGAGGTCCCGCCCCCAGGTCAGCTCACGGACCGCCGCCGCGCCCTCGGCGGAGGCGGTGGAGCCGGCCGGCAGGTGGACCACCGCGTAGTCGGCGGTCGCGTCGGCCACCTCGACCCGGTAGAAGAACTTCATGCTCTCCAGGTAGCCGACCAGCGCCTCCTGGGTCCCCGGCTCAACGTGCGCCCAGGTGGTGGTGCCGTCGTCGACCAGGTAGAGCGCGTGCTCGACGTGCCCGTTCGGGGAGAGCACCAGCGCCTCGGTCGCCTGCTGCGGCGGCAGCGCGCTGACGTGCTGGGTGAGCAGCAGGTGCAGCCAGGTGAGCCGGTCGTCACCGGTGACGGTGAGCACGCCGCGGTGCGAGAGGTCCACGAACCCGGAGCCCTGCGCGAGCCTGCGCTGCTCACGGAAGAGGTCGCCGTAGTGGGCGGCCACCCCCTCGTCGGTTCCCTCGGCGGGGACGGCACCGGGCAGCGCAAGCAGCGGGCTCTTCATACCGGAAAGCTTACGGCTGCGCCCCGGCCCGCTTGGCGGTGCAGTCGGCGCAGCGGCCGAAGACGGCGAAGTGTTCGAGGTCGGTGTCGAAGCCGTGCTGCGCGCGCAGCCGGTCGACCAGCGGCTGGGCGATCTCGGTCCCGGTCTCGATGACCTGCTCGCAGTCCCGGCAGACCAGGTGCAGGTGGTGGTGGCGGCCGGCCAGGTGGTACGTCGGGGCGCCGTGGCCGAGGTGGGCGTGCGAGACCAGCCCCAGTTCCTCCAGCAGCTCCAGGGTCCGGTAGACGGTGGAGATGTTGACGCCGCTGGCGGTCCGCCGGACGTGACCGAGGATCTCGTCGGGGGTGGCGTGGTCGAGTGCCTCGACCGCCTCCAGGACGAGCTGGCGCTGGGGAGTGAGCCGGTAGCCGCGTTCGCGCAGGCCGGCCTTCCAGTCGCCGGAGAGCTGCCAGTCGGTGGTGCCGGTGTCCGCCACGGGTCCTGTCCCTGCCGATGTCGGGGGTCCTGAGGCAAGTGTAGGGACCGGCCGCGGGGCCGGTCCCTACCTCACGCGTGATGTGCCCGGCGCGGAACGCCCCGGCTCAGCGGAAGAACGCGATGCCGTCGTCCGGCAGGTCGTTGATGTCCTTGATCAGCTGGGCCGGGCTGAGCACCCGCTTCAGCTGCGCGGACATGTACGGGCGCAGCGGCACGTTCGGGGCGGCCTTCTCGCCGACCCAGAGCAGTTCCTCGTTGACGAAGCCGTAGAGACGCTTGCCGCCCGAGTACTCGGGCGAGCCCTCGATCCGGGCCACCGCGTCCGTGGAGACGTCGATCTGCGGCTTGCCGTCGGCCAGCTCGCCGTACCAGATCTCCACCGTGCCGTCGTCGCGGACGGAGGAGATCTCGATCCCCCGCACACCGCTGGTGCCCTGGTGGTTGCTGGTGATGCGCCAGAACGCGTGCTCGTTCTCCAGCGGACGGATCTTCTCGCCCTCGGCGTCCAGCACCCAGGTCCGGGAGCGGAACTCCAGGAAGGGCCGGCCGTCGTGGCGGATGACGATCTCCTGGCCGAAGTTGCACTTCTCCGAACCGGGGAAGTCGTAGACGCCCGCGCCCTCCCAGGTGCCGAGGAGGAAGGCGAGCGGGACGACGTCCCGGTGGAGGTCAGAGGGAATCTCGATCATGTTCCTGGTCACTGTCGTCGGTGCGGGACTGCTTCAACCGTACGGCAGCCGGTCAGCGCTGGCCCTGGTAGAGCTTCATCACCGCGAAGATGGCGAACCAGGTGATCAGCACGGCCATGAGGGCCAGCAGACCGTCGAAGAAGATTTCCAGACCGGACACGGGGGGCTCCCAGGGCGGCGACAGTGTGAAGGATTTTGCTGGCGCTCACTCTATCCGCCGGGTGCCGACGGTTCTCGGTGAGCCCCACCACGTCGGCGATCTAGGGTGTCGGCATGTCGTCTCAGTCGCAGCAGTCGAAGAAGCTCGTCATCAAGGTCACCGCCGGGGCGGACGCGCCGGAGCGGTGCTCGCAGGCGTTCACGGTGGCGGCGGTGGCCGTCGCCAGCGGGGTCGAGGTCTCGCTCTGGCTGACCGGCGAGTCGTCGTGGTTCGCCCTGCCCGGGAGGGCGGCCGAGTTCGAGCTGCCGCACGCGGCGCCGCTGCCGGACCTGCTGGAGTCGCTCCTGGCGGCCGGCACGGTCACTCTCTGCACCCAGTGCGCGGCGCGGCGCGGGATCGAGCAGAAGGACACCGTCGAGGGTGTCCGGATCGCGGGCGCACAGGTCTTCGTCAGCGAGATCATGGCCGACGGCGTGCAGGCGCTCGTCTACTGACGCGGCCGGACGGCCGGCCGCCGACCGGGGCCGTACGGGTGTCCGTCTACCCGCGGGGTTCGCGGTCGGGGCGGTCCCGGTCGTGGCCGGGGTCGTCCCACTTCGGGTCCTCCCAGCGCGGGTCGTTCCACCAGTCGTCCTCGGGGTCCCGCCGGTTCGCGAACACCGCGGCAGCGGGCGGGATCACCATCGCGACCGCGCACATGCCGATCGCGACCGGGACGGACCAGAACCGCACGACGCCCCAGGCCAGCACGAACAGCCCGAGGCAGACGCCCATCATGGCGAAGTAGTAGCGGTGTCGCCGGCGTGCCTGCACTCCTCCACGGTATGCCCGAGGGCCCCTGCACGGCAGGGGCCCTCGGGCACGACGTCACCGGGGTGGATCAGACCGCGATCGCGACCTCGGTCAGGTTGCCCTGGGAGGCGACCACCTGGCGGTCCACGGTCTGGCCCGGGATGAGCGCCCGCAGGGTCCACTTGCCCGGGCGGGCGAAGAACCGGAACTGGCCGGTCGCCGAGGTGGGCACCTCGGCGGTGAACTCACCGCCCTCGTCGAGCAGTCGGACGTAGCCGTTGACCGGCTCGCCGTCGCGGGTCA
The DNA here is from genome assembly GCF_042722765.1 of Kitasatospora sp. NPDC058406. Lineage (NCBI taxonomy): Bacteria > Bacillati > Actinomycetota > Actinomycetes > Kitasatosporales > Streptomycetaceae > Kitasatospora > Kitasatospora sp. NPDC058406. The sequence goes on along the minus strand of NZ_JBHXKE010000039.1, from coordinate 19,413 downwards.
CGGAACCCTGGATGATCGTCTCGTTCGCCACGTCAACTCCTGCCAGGTCCGGCCCACCGGCCTTCGCACCGCACATGTCTTGTCTTCCCTTCAGCCTTACGGGTGGAGCAGGCGGCTCAGTTGCCGAGCTCGATCGGCACGCCGACCAGGCTGCCGTACTCGGTCCAGGAACCGTCGTAGTTCTTCACGTTCTCCTGGCCGAGCAGCTCGTGCAGCACGAACCAGGTGAGCGCGGAGCGCTCGCCGATGCGGCAGTAGGCGATGGTGTCCTTCGCCAGGTCGATGCCCTCGGCCTCGTAGAGGGCCTTGAGCTCGTCGTCGCTCTTGAAGGTGCCGTCGTCGTTGGCGTTCTTCGCCCACGGGATGTTGCGGGCGCTCGGCACGTGGCCGGGGCGCTGCGACTGCTCCTGCGGGAGGTGGGCCGGGGCGAGCAGCTTGCCGGAGAACTCGTCGGGCGAGCGCACGTCGACCAAGTTGAGGCTGCCGATGGCGTCGATCACGTCGTCGCGGAAGGCGCGGATCGAGGCGTCGGCGGCCTGCGCCGTGTACGAGGTCGCGGCGCGGGCCGGCACCTCGGCGACGAGGTCGCGGGAGTCCAGCTCCCACTTCTTGCGGCCGCCGTCGAGCAGGCGGACGTCACCGTGGCCGTACAGCTTAAAGTACCAGTAGGCGTACGACGCGAACCAGTTGTTGTTGCCGCCGTAGAGCACGACCGTGTCGTCGTTGGCGATGCCCTTGGCGCTGAGCAGCGCCTCGAAGCCGGCCTGGTCGATGAAGTCGCGGCGGACCGGGTCCTGGAGGTCCGTCTTCCAGTCGATCCGGACCGCGTTGCGGATGTGGTTCTTGTCGTAGGCGGAGGTGTCCTCGTCGACCTCGACGATGACGACCTTCGGGTCGTCCAGGTGGGCCTGGACCCAGTCGGCGTCGACCAGGACGTCGCTGCGGCTCATGGTGATGTTCTCCATCCGAGGGCGGTTGGCGGAAGGTGGTGCTGCTCTGGGGTCCCCCGGCCGTGAGCCGGAGAGGGGTGCTGCGGGGTGTCCGACGGTGACCGGTCCGAATTCACGTCCGAATAATGGGACGGAGAAGGCCTGCGGCACGGCCGGGCGGTGATCTGCGGTGCACGGCGGCGACGTTCGGCCCGGGAGGCCGGTCCAGGTCACCGGAGGAATCGGCGGCGGGCGACAACTGCCCAGCCAAGATGCCGAGTTAACGCATTCGACACAGACAGGCGGCCACGCGGCACAGGTCTACCGCCCGCCGCTTCGTGAGGTCCGTCTGTCGCTTCATGCCGACGATGCTAGGGACACTCGACGCCCGCTGTCATCAGCGTATCGAATGTTGAGACCAGATGGATCACATGCTGGGATTTGGTCGATTCATGGGCGCCGTGAACCGGCCGGGCACCGTACGTCCCTCGGTCAGGGGGCGGAAACACGACCGCTCCGCGGTCCGCGCTGGACAGCGCGTCTCGCGGAGCGGAACGAAGGCGAACGACCACGACCGGCGGGAAGCGGACCCGCCCCGCCCCGGCCCGGCCCGGCCTGACCTGGCCGGTGCCGGTCAGCCGGTCAGGCGGGCAGCCGGTCAGCCGGTCAGCCGGTCAGCCGGTCAGCCGATGAGCTTCACGCCCTTGCCGTCGAAGGTCAGCCGGAGGCCGTCCTCCTGCGGCGTGACCGCAGCCAGGTTCAGACCCGCCGGGAGCGAGGAGAGGGTGAAGCTCACCGGATCCAGCTTCTGGCTGGTCAGACCGGCCAGCACCGCGGCCATCCCGGTCAGCCGGAAACCCTCCGCCGTCACCGTGTTGCCCTGGTTGCGCACCGTGCCCTCGCCGACCGGGACCGGCCCGAACGCGGCCTTGATCTTGCCCGGGCCGCCGTACGAGAGGCTCAGCCGGGTGTTGCCGCCCAGCGAGAGCCCGGTCGCGTTCGGCACCAGCTGGGAGGCCGGCGGCAGGAGCTGGGAGAGGTCCGCGTAGGAGATCAGGCCGCTCCCCGTCCCGGTGTCCACGGTGGCGCTGCTCATGCTGTCGCTCACCTTGACGCCCGCCAGCTTCGCCTCGAACGAGTGCAGCGCCACCTGGTGGCTGCCGTCACCCACGGTCAGGCCGTCCGAGGAGATCCGCACGTCGTCCAGCTTCATCGACAGGACCTGGGTGAGGAACGGGAAGCCCCCGATCGACACGTCCGGCCGCTGGTTCATCCGGCCGCTCTTCAGCATCTGTTCGGCGGCCTCGTCCTCGGCCACCCCGACGGCGACCCGGTCCGCGCCCACCAGTGCTCCCGAGAGCACCACCAGGCCGATCGTCACCTTCAGCCAGCCGCGCATCGCTCTCCCCCGTCGTCGCCGGTCGCTGTCGTTCGAAGTCGGATCCGACCGCTCAGGGGCGGCCGCCCTCGCACGACCGTACGACGTCCCGCCCCGGGGCATGGTTCCGGGAACGGGACGCCGTACGGCGCGTGCCGGGCCCGGCCACCGGCCCGTGGTGGGGCGGGCGGCCGGACCGGCCGGGTCAGCCGGCGAGCAGTTCGGTGGCGATCCAGACCAGCGGCGCCGCCACCGCGAGCGGGAGCGCCACCCCCGCCGTCATGTGCACGAACCGGGACGGGAAGTCGTACCCGGCCACCCGGCGCCCGACCAGGGCACCGATCCCGGCCGCCGCACCCAGCGCGGGCGGCGCGCCCACGGCCAGGCCGAGGCCCACCGCCGCCAGCAGGCCGAGCACGGGGCCCAGCAGCTTCGGGCCGGGCAGCGGCGCCGCTGCCAGCAGGGTCGCCAGGGCGACGCCGCCGACCGCCGCCGGCACCCAGTCGGCCAGCAGCAGCGCGGTGCAGAGCACCGTCACCACCGTGGCCGAGCCGAGCACGGTGAGCGCGTAGAACCGCTCCTTCGGATCGGCGGGCCGGAACGTCTGCAGCACCAGGACCAGCAGGAAGAATCCGCCGAGGGTCCCGACCACCGCCCCCGTGCCGCCGTCCGTGTCGGCCAGCAGCACCGCCACGTCGGCGACCAGACCGGACAGCGCCGCCAGCGCGATGCCCTGGCGGGCCGGCCACATGCCGTTCAGCCGGAACCATCCGGCGGCCGTCAGCACCTGGAGCAGCGCCACCACCAGGGCCAGCGGCACCTGGCCGAGGGCCGCACCGGCGGCCAGCAGCGCGGCCGCACCGGCGGTGATCACGGCCGGCAGGAGGCCCGGGTCGATGATCGGCGAACCGGTCCGGGCGGACCCGGCCGGGACGGCCGACGGCACGGGGGCCGGGAACGGCTGCGCCGGCGGCCCCGGAACGGGCCCGGCCGGGGCCGCGTACGCGGTGGGCGGCGCCTGCCGTGCGGGCGGAGCCTGCCGTCCCGCCCGTGCCGCACGCGCCGCGCGGGCGGCCCGGGCGGTGGCCGGATCGGTCGGGGTGGGGGCCGGCGGGCGCTTCAGCGTCATGGTCGGCGAGTCGAAGGGCTGGGCCTGGGCTTCAGCCTCAGCCTGTGCGTGCGCCTGGGCCTGGGCGTGCGCCTGAGCCTGTGCCTGGGCGTGGGCGTGGGCGTGCGCCCCGGGCGTCGCGTCCGATGCCGGGACCGGCGGCAGGAGTGTGGTGGCCGCCGGGTCCTCCAACGGGGGCACCGGCGGAAGCAGGGCGGTCGCGGCGTCGTCCGCCGCACCCGCACCCGGCCCGGCACCGTACGGCGGTCGGCCGTACGGGTTCTGCCCGCCGTGGCCGTTCCGGGGCTGCTCGCCGTACGACTGCGGCGCGGACGGCTGCTGGCCGTAGGGCGGTGCGGGGGGCTGCTGACCGGGATGGCCACCGTAGGGCGCATGCCCCGCATCGGGGGCGTACGACTGAGCCGCAAGCCCCTGCTGCGCATACGGATCCGGCGCGTACGCCTGCTGCGGGGCGTACGGATAGGGCGGTTGCTGCGGCGGCGGCCCCTGCGGGTACTGCGGCTGCGGCGGCCCGTACGGATACTGCCGCTGCGGCCTGCTGTCCGGGGTGGGGTTGTTCGGCTCGGTCACGCCGCTCACCCGCCCGCGAACGGGGGGAGTACCTCGACCGTGCCGCCCTCGGTGAGGGTCACGGCCGCGTGGTCACGGCCGCCCACCGGCGAACCGTCCACCAGGTAGGAGCAGTGTCCGAGCAGCCCGACGAGCTTCGGCCGGTCCGCGTGCTGCTGCCGGACGGCCGCCAGTGCCTCGGCCAGGGTCGCCGCCCGGTACGGCTCCTCGGCCAGCCCGGCCTCCGACTTCGCCGCCGCCCAGTAGCGGATCGTCCCGCTCACCCGCGTGGCGCCGGCCGGGTCGTGATGCCCGGTGGTCGCGCCCATGGCAACCCCTTCTCGTCGTCCTCGCCCGGGCCCGGTACCCCGGCCGGGTCCACCACCGGAGCGCCCGCGCCCCACCCGAAAGGGGTACGCGCACGGTGCCGCCGATGTGCGTCCCATGATGGCCTGTTCGCCCGCACCACCGGCAACCGCCCTGGCCCGGCGCCCGCCGTCGGCCGGGCGAAGCTGTGGCCAGGCTCACCCGGGGCGCGCCCGAAAAGGCCGAACCGCCGGTTTCGAGCCCTCCCCCGGGCGGGGACCCGTCGGCTATCCTCGACCCCTGAGGGTCCGGGCAGAGTCGCCCCCGGATCCTTTTGTGCTTTCAGGACGCCAGTACGGACGTCCGTGCGAATCGTCGGCCCACCCCCGGCGTGCCGCAGGGACCGCCCCGCCACCAGCGGCACAACGACGTGCCGGGGCCAGGCCGGGGTGTCGGAACCCCGGCTCCGGGCCGCCACCCGGAACCGGACAGGACCGGAAGGTTCACGGATGAGCAAGGCAGAAACGGTGCATCGCGGGTTGCGGGACCCTCGACGCGCGCCCCGTTCCGCCGTGCGCGCCGACGACTGCTCCGGCTCCCCACCGGTGTCCGCCGCTTCCCCCACCCTCCCGCCGACCGCCGCCGCCCCTCGCGGGACGCGCTGCGCTCGGCACCTCCCCGAACGTGCGCCATCCGGCTGTGGCGGCAGCCGTAACGCGACCGCGACGACCCGGAAAGGGGACTACCGGGTATGAGTTCTCTGCTCCTCCTCACCAACGCGCTGCAGCCCTCCGCGGAGGTACTGCCCGCCCTCGGCCTGCTGCTGCACAACGTCCGGGTGGCTCCGGCCGAAGGGTCCGCCCTGGTCGACACCCCCAGTGCAGACGTCATCCTGGTCGACGGCCGGCGGGACCTGCCGCAGATCCGCAGCCTCTGCCAGCTGCTCCGCTCCACCGGCATCGGCTGCCCGCTGATCCTGGTGGTCACCGAGGGCGGCCTGGCCGCGGTCACCGCCGAGTGGGGCATCGACGACGTCCTGCTCGACACCGCCGGCCCCGCCGAGGTCGAGGCCCGGCTGCGCCTGGCCATGGGCCGCCTCCAGGTGGTCACCGACGACGGCCCGATGGAGATCCGCAACGGCGACCTGTCGGTCGACGAGGCCACCTACTCCGCCAAGCTCAAGGGCAGGGTGCTCGACCTCACCTTCAAGGAGTTCGAGCTGATCAAGTACCTCGCCCAGCACCCCGGCCGGGTCTTCACCCGGGCGCAGCTGCTGCAGGAGGTCTGGGGCTACGACTACTTCGGCGGCACCCGGACGGTCGACGTGCACGTCCGGCGGCTGCGCGCCAAGCTCGGCGTGGAACACGAAGGGCTGATCGGCACCGTGCGCAACGTCGGCTACCGCTTCGTCGTCCCCGAGAAGCCGGACAAGGGGGAGCGGCCCGAGACCGCTTCGCTGCGCTCCTCGGCCCCGTTGGAGGCCTGACCGGTCGGCCGGGCGGGAACACCCGCCCGGCCTGTCCGCATTCGCCCCGCGCTGTCCTCCGGGTACCGCCCGGTAGCCGCGGTCCCCTCTGCCCCGCGGCACGCCACACGCGTAGACTCCCCCCGTGGCCAAAGTGACGCGCGACGATGTAGCCCGACTGGCTGGTACCTCGACCGCGGTCGTCAGCTACGTCATCAACAACGGGCCGCGACCGGTCGCGCCCGCCACCCGGGAGAAGGTCCTCGCGGCGATCGAGCAGCTCGGCTACCGGCCGAACAGCGTCGCCCAGGCGATGGCCTCCCGCCGCACCAACCTGATCGGCATGGTCGTCCCGGACGCCCGTCAACCGTTCTTCGCCGAGATGGCGCACGCCGTCGAACGCGCCGCCTCCGAACGCGGCAAGCTGGTGCTGATCGGCAACTCCGACTACGTCGACGACCGCGAGGTCCACTACGTCCGGGCCTTCCTCGGCATGCGGGTCTCCGGCCTGATCCTGGTCAGCCAGGGGCCGTCCCAGCGGGCCGCCGAGGAGTTCGCCGCGATGGAGGGCGCGAAGGTCGTCCTGCTGCACCGCCGGCCCGAGGCCATCGACGACGTCGCGGTGGTCACCGACGACGTGGGCGGCGCCGAGGCCGTCGTCCGCCACCTCCTGGAGGTGCACGGACACTCGTACGTGGCCTGCTTCGGCGGCCCGGTGGAGTCCCCCGCCCCCGGCGACCCGGTCATCGACCACGTCGAGGGCTGGCAGCGCGCCATGGACGCGCACGGCCTGCCCACCGAGTCGCGCCTGATCGACGCGCCGTTCCACCGGTACGGCGCCTACGACGTCGCGCTCGGCCTGCTGGGCTCCCCGGACCGCCCGCCGGCGATCTTCTGCTCCACCGACGACCAGGCGATCGGCGTGCTGCGCGCCGCCCGCGAACTCGGCCTGCGGGTGCCCGAGGACCTCGCGGTGGCCGGCTTCGACGACGTGCCGGAGGCCGCGCTGGCCGACCCGCCGCTGACCACCGTCGCCTCCGACCGGGACGCGATGGCCCGGGCCGCAGTCGACCTGGTGCTGGACGACTCGCTGATGGTGCCCGGCTCGGACACCGAACGGGTCCGCAAGTTCCCGTCGCGCCTGGTCGTCCGGCGTTCCTGCGGCTGCTCGCCGGCCGGCCCCGCGAACTAGCCTGACCAGGCTTTATGAGAAGTCAACAGGCTTCTCGGGGCGTTCTGAGCGCACTCTCACCGGATTCTCATCCGGCGGGCGGACGTTGGTCGGCATGAGCGATCACGAGCAGTACCGCGGCGGCACGCAGGACGACGGCCCGTACGGGACCGCGTACGGACGGCAGGACCCGTACGGCGACGGGCTGCCGTACGGCCAGGGGGATCCGCAGGTCATCCCGGGCACCGTGCTCGGCAGCAGCACCCACCGGGACCCCGGGTACCCGGCCGCGGGCAGCCCGTCGGTCGGCACTCCGCCCCCTCCCCCGCCCGCAGGCCCTCCCGCACCCCCGGTCCCGCCGGTGCCCCCGGTGCCCCCGGTGCCGTCCGGGCACGGCGACGGCGCCCCGGCCTCCCACGGCGGCCGGGCCCGCCGCGGCCTGCTGCGCGGCAGGCTCACCCTGGTCACCGCCGTCGCCGCGGTCGCCGCCGTGCTCGGCGGGGTCACCGGCGGCGTGGTCGCCGCCCAGGAGCACGGCTCCGGCAGCCGCACCGGCACCGTCGCCAGCCCGGTCGCCGCCCGCTCCGACGGCGGCGCCGACGTCGCCGCCATCGCCGCGGCCGTCTCGCCCAGCGTCGTCCAGATCAGCGTCCAGGGCACCAACGGCACCGCCACCGGCACCGGCGTCGTGCTCACCGCAGGCGGCCAGATCCTCACCAACTACCACGTGGTCGCCGCTGCGGCCGCCGGCGGGCAGATCACCGTCACCTTCCACGACGGCTCCACCGCCCGCGCCACCCTCACCGGCTCCGACAAGAGCCTCGACGCCGCCGTGATCACCGCGAGCGGCGCCAAGAAGCTCACCCCGGCCGTCCTCGGCGACTCCTCCGCCGTCGCGGTCGGCGACCCGGTCGTCGCCATCGGCAACCCCGAGGGCCTCACCGGCACCGTCACCTCCGGCATCATCAGCGCCCAGCACCGCGAGGTCACCGTCCAGCTCGACGAGGGCACCACCAGCGGCAACGGCGGGTTCGGCTTCCCCGACCTGCCCGGACTGCGCGGCAGCGACCGGCCCACCGGCGGCGACACCACCACCTACCGGGCCTTCCAGACCGACGCCGCCCTCAACCCCGGCAACTCCGGCGGCCCCCTGATCAACGCGGGCGGGCAGGTCATCGGCATCAACTCGGCCATGTACTCGCCCAGCGGTGCCGGCGCCACGGCCGGGGGCAGCGGCGCCGGCAGCGTCGGTCTCGGCTTCGCCATCCCGATCGACGACATCAAGCAGGTGCTGCCCAAGCTGCAGTCCGGCCAGAACGTCTGACGACGCCCGACAATTGACCCGAGCAGGTCCTCCGAGCACGGCCCTGCGACCACCGCGCCCTCAGGCCCAGAGAAAGGGCAACCGCCCATGACCCCGTCCGTTGACGACCGCACCTCCGCCGAGCCCGGGCAGCAGCCCACCGCCCGGCTCCTCGTGGTCGACGACGAACCCGCCCTCCGGGACGCGCTGGAGAGCAGCCTCGCCTTCGAGGGCTACGAGGTCTCCACCGCCACCGACGGGTACGAGGCGCTGGAGTCCGTCGAACGCGACCGGCCGGACCTCGTCCTGCTCGACATCATGATGCCCCGGATGGACGGCCTCACCGCCGTCCGCCGGATGCGCTCGCGCGGCGACACCGTCCCGGTGCTGATGCTCACCGCCCGGGACGCCGTCGGCGACCGGGTCACCGGCCTCGACGTCGGCGCCGACGACTACCTCGCCAAGCCCTTCGAACTGGACGAACTCCTCGCCCGGGTCCGCGCGCTGCTCCGCCGCAACGCCCTCGCCGGCGAGGCCGCCGCCCGGGCCGCCGCGGTCGAGGAGGAGGGCGACGTCCTGGCCTTCGCCGACCTCCGGATGAACACCGCGACCCGCGAGGTCACCCGGGCCGGCCGGCCGGTCGAACTGACCCGCACCGAGTTCATGCTGCTGGAGATGTTCCTCGCCCACCCCCGGCAGGTGCTCACCCGCGAACAGATCCTCAAGGCGGTCTGGGGCTTCGACTTCGAGCCCTCCTCCAACTCGCTGGACGTGTACGTGATGTACCTGCGCCGCAAGACCGAGCAGGGCGGCCTGCCCCGGCTCGTCCAGACCGTCCGCGGAGTCGGATACGCGCTCCGCCCGGCCGCCGGCACGCTCACGTGACCCCCGCCGTCCCACCACCCCCACTCGCCCCGCCGCGCGTCCCGCACCGCACCCGGCAACGCCTCCACACCTGGTACCGGGCCCGCTCACTGCGCAGCCGCCTCACCTTCCTGACAGCGGCGGCGGTCGCGGTGGCCATCGCCGCCTCGGCGCTGGCCTGCTGGTTCATCGTGGAGCAGAAGCTCTACGGCCAGGTCAGGGAGAACCTCTCCCGCGCCATGGACGTACCCCCGCCGGAACCGCCCGACCCGACGCTCCAGCGCAGCTGGCTCGGGTACTGCGCCGCGTCGCCCCCGGACGCCCAGGCCAAGGCGGAGGCCGCGGCGAAGATCCGCGACAGGCTCTCGACCCACCTCGTCGGCAACAACCCGCCCCGGGGAGCCGGCCAGTTCACGACCGAGCTCTACGGGAAGAACGGCACCGTCTGCCTCACCTCCGGTTCGGTGCCGAAGGCGGTCGAGGTCAAGGCCGGCGACCTCGTCGGCACCCTGTCCAAGGAATTCGTCTACCGGGACGGCCGCTACCTCGACGGCACCCCGGCCATGGTCCGCGTCAACCTGCTCGCCGACCCGTCGACCGGGGACCGCTACGCCTACCTCACCGCCGCCCCCGTCGACGGGATCGAGCGTGATCTCCGCCAACTCGCCTTCGTCCTCGGCGGAGTGGCCGTCGGCGGCGTCATCCTGGCCGGGCTCGCCGGCCGGCTCGTGGCCCGCTCCGCGCTCAAGCCGGTCGACCGGCTCAGCGACGCCGTGGAGCACATCGCCCGCACCGAGGAGGTCGGCACCACCATCCCGGTGCACGGGGAGGACGAGATCGCCCGGCTCTCCACCTCCTTCAACTCGATGAGCACCGCGCTGGCCAACTCCCGCGAGCGGCAGACCCGGCTGATCGCCGACGCCGGGCACGAGCTCCGCACCCCGCTCACCTCGCTGCGCACCAACGTCGACCTGCTCATCCGCAGCGACGACACCGGCCGCCCGCTGCCGCCCGCCACGAAGACCAAGCTGCTGGGCAACATGAAGGCCCAGATGCAGGAACTCACCGCCCTGATCGGCGACCTGCTCCAGCTGTCCCGTCCGGACTCCCCCAAGCCCGGCGGGAACCTCGCCGTGGTCGCGCTGCACGAGATCGCCGAACGCGCCGTCGCCCGCGCCAGGTTGCGCGGCCCCGGGCTGGTCTTCGAGACCGACGTCGCGCCCTGGTTCGTGCACGCCGACGCCGCGGCCCTCGAACGCGCCGTGATCAATCTGCTGGACAACGCGGTCAAGTACAGCCCGCCCGGCGGAGCCGTCGACGTCCGCCTCCAGCAGGGCGTACTGACCGTCCGCGACCACGGTCCCGGCATCCCGCCGGACGAACTGCCCTACGTCTTCGACCGGTTCTGGCGCTCGCCGTCCTCGCGCCAGCTCCCGGGCTCCGGGCTGGGGCTGTCAATCGTGGCGCAGAGCGTCCGGGAGGCCGGCGGCGAGGTGTCGCTCGGCCCGGCCCCGGACGGCGGCCCGGGCACGCTCGCCACCGTCCGGATGCCCGGCGGGCCGACCAGGGCCTGAGCCCGGGTGCCGCCCCGGAAGCCGCGCGCGACAGGCGGCGGGCGTCGGGCAACAGGCCCGGAAGACACAGAGGGGCGGGGGGCCCCCCCCGCCCCCCCCCCCGCCGCGGGGGGGCGGCGGCCCGCGCCCCGCCCCCCCCACTGCTCTGTCGTCCTTCGTCGCGCGGGTACTCCCCCGCTACCTTCCGTTCAGAGCTGGAGAGCCTCGAGGTGGTCCACCGGCCTGGTGTCCGCGACGATGACGCCGCGGAACTGGGAGTCGATGATCACGTGCAGGCCCGACTTGCGCAGGATGGCGGTGAGAGCCGTCTCCAAGCTCTCGCCAGCGGATCGGGTGAAGTGGTCGACGGTGTCGCCGAGGTCGCAATCGTCTTCCAGCGCGGTCAGTTCCGCACTGGGTCGCCATTCGACCGCGACGGATCCGGCCGGCCAGGAGGCGGCTGCCGACGGCAGCAGGGTGACGACGATGCCGGGGACGCCGCGGCCGGTGCTGATGGGCAGACCCAGCAATCCCAGGACCCGCTTCAGCCTGGGCAGGATCCGCTCGGTGCGCAGGTCACCACGCAGAGCGTCGGCCTCCCCACTCATGCCCATGACCTCGGCGAGGTCGAGCAGCGCCGCGCGGCTCTTCGGTGCCAGCAGGACATCGTCGGCGGGGGCCGGCTGGGGTGAGGTCATCAGGCTTCTCTCTTCGGGACTGGTGCTCTTGCGGGTAATCAGGACGGATCGACCCGTCTCAGGCCGATGTTCGGTGCTGTACGGCAGCCGCGAGCGCTTCCGCGTGCAGGGGGTGGTGCTGGAGCTCATCCAGAACGATGCGCGCGACCTCGGCCGGGACTCTGCTGCGGAATCCCTTGACGTCACGCTCGTAGGGCCCGCTTCTCCGGTCGAGCCGATGGCCGGCCTTGACGGTCCTGCGGATCGCCACGCCGACGCGGTGGCTCCCCTTCGGCTCGTCCGGGAAGAGCAGGGCACCGAGAGCGGCCGAAGTCGTCCACACGCCCGGCGTGCTGCACAGCTGACGGACGACGACCACGACGTCCAGGACCTCCGGCAGCTCGCGGACCCAGCTGCGCACATCGTCCTCGGTCCACGGCCCGTTGTAGCTGTCATCCGGGTCGCGCCAGACCTCGCTATCGACCAGGAGCGAGGGCTTGGTCCGGAACTTGTCCAGCCCGAACGCCTCCCTCACCACCCGGTCGATCTCCCCGTAACTGTCCTGCTCGGTATCGAACTCGATCGTCACCTTCACGTCGCCCTGCTGCTCCCCTCATGCCAGCGGTGTCACCGCCCGCAGCGCAGTCGGCGCCCCGCATAGGGTGGTCGCACCGGCACGCTGTCTGCCCTGCATGGCTCTGGAGCGACGCTATCGGCACCGGTCGGCCCGGCGGGGCCGATTGACAACTCGTCCGTCTGATCCGGACTCTGCGCCAGCACACGGAACGGCCGGGACGGCCCGGAGGCCGCCGGACGGGTCTGGCCGTCAACTTTCCCGTACCAGTGGCGCGGCGCGTCGTCGGCTACGACAGGACCGCCACCATCCGGAGCTCACGGCGGCCTGGCAACTTGGCCGGGTCTTCCCGCATCTCTTGCCTGAAGGGGAGTTCGTCCTCTTCGTTCGGCTTGCACAGCGGGCCTTGGAACGGTCCGCAGCCCTTCCCACCAGGTAGATGCCCACTTCGACCGCAGGGCTCGGGGTAAGAGATTCTTACCCCGAGCCACCGTCGTAGGGTGCGCATGCAGCTGCGCTGCTCGGCGACCTGGCCTCAGTGAGGAGGACAAACCGGATCGCCTGGGCGTGAACGATGCGATCGAGTCGGCCGAGCCACTGCAGCCCAAACCGCGCCTGCCTCCCGCGGATCTCCGACCCCTTCCCCTGACGAGATCGAAGCCGCCTGCACACCCGCCGGCGGTTGGACCCGGGACCAGCTCGCGGCCTGGGGCGTGCCGTGGCCGCCGCCCAAGGGCTGGAAGAAGGAGCTCGCCGACCGCTGGCAGGCCGAGCAGAACTCCGCCGACTGACCGCGGACCGGCGCCCCCCACGGCCCGGCGTCAAATTCCCGTGCTGCACGACGGGCCGAACCTCTACGGTGACGGGGTGACGACTCCGTGGACCCCACTGCCCTACCGCGACGGCGCCGCCGCTCCCCTGCGCGAGGACGTCCCCGCCGCCATGGAGACACCGCTGCGGGAGTGGATCCACTCCGCCGTGCTGCGCCATGGCGGGGAGGTCTGGCGGAGGGTCGCAATCCGCTGCGACCTGGTCCTGGACACGGAGGACGGCTTCGACGAGCCCGACGTCGACTACCCAGAGCGCCTCGCCTACTGGGCGCCGACGGAGCAGCTGCTGGAGGTGACCGACGCCCTGCTGGATCTGCTGCCGGTCCCGGCGCCGACCGTCGTTCCCGCCCGGCCGGTCGTCCCGACCGGGAATGTACCAAAGCCGGGTGTGCTGATATCGCTGATGGCCGGGATGAGCATGGTGGCCTCCCAGCAGGGGGCAGTGAGTCGTAGGCCGCTGCAGCAGCTGCTGGACGACGCACGCTCGCGCTACACGGTCCGCGGTGATGGCCGCGCCCTGGTCGCGCGGATCGACCCGGCAGTCGCGCGCACCCTGCGGGCCGCAGCCCAGAGCGCGGAGCGGCCGGAGCGGGGGTCGGCCTCGGAACACCTGCACGAAGCCGTCACCCGGGCGTACGCCCTCACCCCGGATCCGGTGACGGCATACAGCGAGGCGATCAAGGCGGTGGAGTCGGCGGCCCACGCCACCTTGGACCCCAAACGCGACCGGGCGACGCTCGGCACGATGCTCGGCGAGATGCCGAAGATCGCGCACAAGCTGGTCTTCGACATCGAGGGCGCCGACCCGCAGGAGGGCGTCGAGATGGTGCGCCGGATGATGAAGATGCTGTGGGACGGCCAGACCAGCCGCCACGGCAAGCAGCGACCCACCCGCAAGGAGACGCCGGCCGAGGCGAAGGTCGCGGCCCACCTCGCCGCTGTCCTGGTGCAGTACTTCTCCTCCGGGGCGATACGCCGGGCCTGAGGCGGACCGGTCGAGTCCGGCGGATCGCCGGTTCGAGGACACGTTCGGTGGCGGTCCCGCTACGGTGGCCGGGCCCGGGCGGCCCTGTCCGGACCCCATTGCGGCGGGCGCAGTGTGTACGAGCCGGACGAGGGCGGCCGGTGGACCTGGGTCCGGGATCTGCCCTGGGAGGCGCTGTGAGGGCGGGGACGGGCTGACGTTTGGTCACTCGAACACGTGCTCGAATAATGGGGGTGTGACCGCCGACGTGCCCTTCTCCCGCCCCCACCGCTCGCCCGAGCGGCCGGGCGACGCCGTGTGGGCGCCGCGGGAGCTGATGACACTGCCCGGCACCTCCCGGGACGTGCGCAGGTGGCGGTTGGTGGAGATCCGGCTGGGCGGGCGGTGGCGGCCCGGGCTGCTCACGGTGTGGCGGCTCCCGCCCGGCAGTGCGGGCTGGGTGGTCCACGTGCGGTGGGACGACGACGCGACCGCATCCGAGGGACAGGCCTGGGGCTGGTTCCTCTACGACGAGGAGACGGTGCGCCCGCTGCCCGAGCCCGGCGACCGGCCGCCTGCCCGGGCGCCGTTCCACGGGGTGTGGCGCGATGCGCTCACGGTGCCGTCCGAGCTCGCGGGCGCGCCCGACCCGGAGGGTGCGGACCGGTGCTGGCGTCTGGCGTGGGTGCGGACCGGCGGTGCCTGGCGCTCGGGCCTGGTCACCGCGCGCCGCCGCCCGGGCCCGGACGTGCCGTGGATCGCCCACGCGCGCTGGGGCGAGGACAGGCAGAGCGCCTGGCTGCTCTACGACCCGGCCGCGGTGCGGATCCTGCCCCACACCGAGCCCGGCGACGGCCCGGGCACGTCCACCGACCCCGCCGGCCCGGTAGAGGCCGTCCCGGCCGGCGACCGCGCACACACGGCGCCGGGAGCGGCCGGATGAGGAACGCCACCGCCCCGGACATCTCCGCGCCGGGTCCGGTACTGCCCGTGCCCGACCCGGGGGAGGAGCGCGGGTTCAGGCTGGCGAACCTGCTGGAGGAGACCAGCCCGGCCGCCCGCCGCGCGCGCGTCGAGGCCGCGACCCGCCCGGTCCTGCCCGCCCTTCAGCCGCTGCTGCCCGACGGCCGGCTGCCCAAGGGCGCCGTCATCGAGGTCGCCGGCGACACGGGCCTGCTCCTCGCCCTGGCCGCGGGGCCCGCGGCCGCGGCCCCCACCGTGTGGACCGCCGCCATCGCCATGCCCACCCTCGGCCTGGCCGCCGCCCGCGGCTACGGCCTGCCCTGGGAACGCCTCCTCGTCGCCGACACCCCCGGAGACCGGTGGAGCGAGGTCGCCTCCGTCCTGGCCGGCGCCTGCGAAATCATCCTCCTCGACCCACCCCTCCCGCCCCGACCCCGCGAGCTCAAGCGACTGGAAGCCCGCCTCCGCACCACCGGCACCACCCTGCTCACCACCACCCCCTGGCCCAGCGCCGCCCTACGCCTGACCACCACCACCCCGACCTGGCACGGACTCGGCGACGGCCACGGCGCCCTACGCTCCCGCACCATCGACGCCCACTGCACCGGCCGCGGCCGCGCCACCCGCCCCCGCACCACCCGCCTGCTGCTCCCCGACGAGAACGGCTCGGTGAGCGCGGCGCCGGCGGCGGCCGCCACCGGGACGGTGCCGGCGACCGGTACGGCCGCGACCGGGTAGCGGTCCGGGACGACGCTTCCTGGCGCCGCGGGGCCGGGCGGGGAGGCGGCGTCCCGCGTCCGGCGGCGGGGGGATGCGAGGGTCATCACTCGGTAGGCGGATTGACACCTTCCGTAACTTTCTGCCACTCGTGGCTAAACGCTCACGCCTTCAACGGGGAAAACTGTCACTAGGCGTCATGCCTCCCACACGCACCGACAGTTTCCGAGCGCGAGAGGTCCGCAGTGAACACCCTGCCCTGCCCCGTCCGACCCGAGCACACCGCCGCAGCCGACCACGCCCGACCCGCCGGCGACCACCCCGGTGCGGCCGGACGCCACCGGTCGGCCCGCGGCCCGGCGGCCGCCGCGTGAACCGCGTCCCGGCCGAGAACGGCGGCGACCCCCCGCTCCTGCTCCCCATAGAGTTCGATGCCTTCTTCGAGCTCTACCACCAGCGCTACCTGGACTACGCCCGAGCCCAGCTGACGCTGTGCGAGCTTGAGCAGATCCAGGACCTCGTCGAGGACGTCCTCGCCCACCTCGGCTCCGACTGGGACGGCGTCCTCCAGCGCCCCAACCCCACGAACTACGCCTGGGGCATGCTCCGCTTCGCCGTCGAGCACGAGCGCCGCCAGCGCGGCGAGGTCCTCGTACTGGTCGAGAAGGCCGTCTTCATGGATGCCGCCAACCGCGCCACGCGCCCCGTCTTCGAAGCGCTGGAGGACGGCCTCGGCATCTACCACGCCATCAGCGCCCTGCCCGAGCGCCAGTACGACGCGCTGCTGTTCAACCGCTTCCTCGAATACAGCACCGCCGAGACCGCCGACGTCATGGGCATCAGCCCCGGCACCGTCCGCGTCCTCATCCACCAGGCCCACAGCAAGCTCCGCGAGCGCTCGCTGCTCTCCGCCTCAGAGACCGACGAGGAGTAGACCGGTGAACACCGAACTCGACCACCTTGCCTCCACCGCCGCCCCCTACGCCCGCTTCACCGGCTACGACCCGGCCGCCGGACGCCGCCGGATCGCCGCGAAGATCGCCGCACTCAAACGCGCCGCCGACCAGCCCGCGGACACCACCCCCACGAGCCCGGCCGAACGCCCCGAACACGCCGTCGACGAGCAGGGCCTGACCTTCCAGCAACACGCCGAACGCGACCTGCGCAACCTATCCACCTGCGTCATCAACGAGGCGTCCGCCCCCGGCCGCCTCCACGCGATGGCCGACACCAGCGACTTCGACCCCAAGGGCGGCCTCGTCTTCGCCGCCCTGCTCTACCTCAGCGGACACCCCCGCCACGCCCAGTTCTGGTTCCAGTTCGCCGCCGGCTCCGGCGAGAGCACCGCCGCCTACGGCCTCTACCTCCACCACGCCGCCCTCGGCGAACTGCGCGCCGCCGAGCACTGGTACCACGAGACCGCCAAGCTCACGGACCAGAACGTCCACGACCGGCCCACCACCCCCGCCCCCGCACCGGCGCCACCCAGCCTCCCCCCGGTCGACGTCTACCTCTTCAACACCCCCTGGCACAGCGCGGCCATGCGCCTGCCCGACGACACCACCGACCTCCACCACCCCGACCAGGCGCTGCGCCGCGCGGTCGACCACCTCGACACGGTCCGCGAGGACGACCGGTTCGGCACGTTCGTGCTGCCTACCGAGACCATCGCCGAGCAACTCCACGACCTGGTCTGCCCCTAGCCGGCCCGCGGAGACCGGGCCGACCAGCCGTCAGCGACCAGAAACGAGCTCCCATACTGCATCTGGTGATCAGTCAGTTACGGTGCGTCGTTCTCGTGTGGTTTCTCCGGCGTGGCCTCGGTGCGGGCGTCGGCCAGGTCGGCGAGCTCGGCCAGGCGGCCGCGGATCTCGACCACCGCCCGCACCGGTAGCACCGGGCCGGTGTCCCCCGCGTGGGACAGGCCGGGGCCGGCCTCGCGGTCGACGACGTCCTCGACCGCCTCGGCGACGGCCGCCAGGCCCAGCAGCCGGTAGGCGGTGGAGCGGGAGATCCCGAACTTCGCCGCCGCGTAGCCGACCCGCGACGAGCACTTCAAGGCGATCCACGCCCGGGTCGGGTGGGCGGCGTGTACCCGGGCGGCCAGCAGCAGGGCGGTGGAGCGGACCTCCCTCGGCCGCCGGGCGCAGCTCACCGGTCGGCCGCCGTGCCTCGGCCTCGCTGGCCGGGGCGCCGGTTCCTGGTGCGGCTGTTCTTCCTCACCTTCCTCGCCCCTGCCGGCGGGCAGGGGCGCCCGTGCCTGTTGGGCCCGAAGCGCAAGTTGGGTCCGCCGGAGCCTGCCGGCAATCAGATCGTGGGCAAGGTCTACTGCGACGAGGAGAACACGTTCATGTGATATCAGTCACAGATTCGGGCTTGATCGTGAAACGCTCCGCATGTTTCACGGCATGCCCTGAGCAGCAGATTTAGCGCTTTGAACTGCGCAAATGCGCGGCTCCTCGTGGCACCCGGTTTTGTCGGTCCTCCGTGGTATCTCACCCGGCGGCTTTCTCACCGGTCGGGGTCGAGGGGCGGCGGAACTGTCGGGACTGGCGGATAGCCTCCTCGTACCTCGTGAGAGGAGCTCACCGGCCAACGCCCTAGGAAAGCCAGGCCGGCGAGCTCCCTCTCCGCGAGGCCGTCCGCATCGATTCAGGAGGCCAACGCTCGTGAACAGTAACTCACCAGGGTCTGACAGCCGTGGCTGGTTCGGTCGCCGCCGGACCCTCTGGGCCGCGTTCTACGCCGCCGTCACCGGGGCGGTTGTTCTCGGTGTCGTGGATCAGGGAACGGCGTCGCTCGCGCTGGCCACCGCGGCCGGCCCGCTCGGGATGACGGCCGCGGCAGCAACCCGCAGGTAGCCCGGTTGAGGGCGGCGCCCGGGCGCCGCCCTCAACCGGTCAGCGTGCGCGCCAAGCGGCTGTCTCCGGCCGGCGTCCTGCGGCACGGCGGAGCCGCCGCGGCCGGAGCTACCGCGGGCCGGCGGAGCGGCCGGTCTCGGTGGCGGCGTCCATCGTCGCGGTGATGACGGGCAGCTCGCGTGTCAGGTCGTTCAGCACGGTGCGGGGCAAGGCCGCGGCGAGTGCGCAGACCGTGATCAGCGCGATCCGCTCGCCGGTCGACAGCTCCGGCAGTCCGTCGGCGAGGACGCTGCCGGTGACGACGCCGGCGCCGGGGTCGTACGCCAGCTCCTCGTCCAGTAGTCCCTCGCCGCCCGGGACGATCTCCCGGCCGGCGGCCTGTTCGACGGCGTCGGCCGCCCGCTCCAGCACGGTGCGGTGCCCGGGCCGCGTCTGCCGGGCCGCGAGCTCGCGCACCCACCCCGCCGCCTTCCGGCCGGCCCCTCCCGCCGCGGCGATCAGGTCGTTCACCGCATGCTGCTGATCCTGGTCCTCGTCCTCGGCGGCCGGCTCGGCGGCCACCGGTAGGGCGGTCGTGTTCGTCATGACCGGTAAACCCTTCCGCCCGTCCTCCGGTCACGCCAGCCGGTGACAGATTGTCAGCCATGAGTGATCATTGCGGCCGTCCGGCCCGGCGCCCGCTGTCCCCGCCGTCCTCGCACCTGCAGGGGGCGGTCGAGGGGCCTCCCGCCGAGCGTCTGCTGCCCGCCGAGCGCCTGGACCCGTTCGCTGTCCCGGCCGCCCCGGTGCCCGCCACCCGCTCCGCGAGCGGCGGGCGGCGGCTGCTGGGAGAGGGTGGTATCTCCTACGTCACCGGCCCCGCCGAGGACTGACCAGGCTCCCGGCGCGGACGCTCCGACGGCCGGCCCCGCCGCGCGCGCACGGCCCCACCGCATGAGCGCTGTCCGCGGGGCCGGGCGGAAGCCGGGCGTTCGGCTGCGGCAGTCGCGACGACCCGGCTACGTTGCTGGATGCCCCAGCAACGAGGAGGTGGGCGGGATGGAGTTCCCGACGCGCACGGCTCTGACAGGACTCGGCCCGGCGGAGGGCTTGTATTTCAATTACTGCTTGCTCTGGTGGAGTTGGTGGGATGGTGGACCATGCCTGTGCGTCCGCCCATCACCGCGTTACGGGCCAAGTT